>CALMLJ010000659.1 GCA_937868025.1 uncultured Acidimicrobiaceae bacterium | reverse complement strand
GCCGGGTTCGAGCGCCTTCGGCCGATCCGGGCTCGCAGGGAGTGCCTTGGGTGCCGGGCTTCCGGCAGGAAGCGCGGTCGTCGCTTCGGGGCGAGGGCCCGGTCCGATGGCGGTAGGTCGAGCCGCTGCCGCGATGGCAGCCCGTCGTCGGTCGCCTGTCGGAGCGGTCGGGTGCGTGCTCCGTGGGCGCACGGGCGTGCGTTGGACGACGTTGCGGTGGACCACCCGTGGCGAGCGGCGGTGAGCCGCCCATTCGCGCTGCATCACGCCGACCCAGCCAGCGAGGATGAACAACCAGAGCGCTGAGACCCCCGAGCCGGACCCGACCCCTTCGGTCGTGAGGCCGTTCACCATCAACGTCACGAGCAGACCGGCGAGCAACGCCGTATCGACGTCACGGCGGCGGGCGGCGTTGCGGATGGCGATCCCGATCGTGACGATGACGCCGAGCCACAACCCCGCGGCGACGATGCCACCGTCGACGAGCACGTTCACGAACGCGTTGTGAGCGCCACCCAGGTGGATCGCCTCGAAGAAGACGCCACGCGATGCCGTGAGTCCGTATCCGGTCAGGGGACGCTCGCCGACGAGTTGGAACGCGATGTCCCACAGCAGCGTGCGGTTCGACAGCGTGGTGATCGACTCGGTGCTCTCACCGCGCGAGAGGTACTCGAGGATCGGGTTGATGAACACGGCGACGGCCGTGCCGACGCCGAGGAGACCGATGACTCCGATCGGAAGACGTTCACGTCGCGGCACCGTGAAGAAGACCACGACACCGATGCCGCCCACAGCTCCGGCGAGCGATCCGCGGGTCTCGGTCGCGATCAGCGCAATCGTGCAGACGACCAAGCAGAACCCGTAGATCCCACGGGACATGTGCGGCACCCCAGCGCTGGCGACGCGAGGCCGGATCAGGAACGCAGTAGCGATCACGACCGCGAGCGCGAGCATCGCCGCGGCGATGACGGAATGGACGTGCATCCAGTTGAAGCGGTGTTCCTGATTGATCGAGAACGGCACGCGCCAGATGAGCCCGAGGAACACCGACATCGTGATCAGGGCCAGGTAGCCGTGCGCCAGCTGATGCATCTGGCGGCGGCTCGCCCGATTGGCGAGCGCTGCGGCGAACACCACCATGATCACGAGCTGCACCGCCCGCACCGCTCCCAGTTGCGGGTAGAGGCCGTACACGACCGAGACGCACATGAGCGCCGCGTACCCGCGCAGCATGAACTGGACCGACGTCGGGCGCCGCCAGCGCGGTGGCGTGACGACGAACATGACCAGGTAGCCGAGCACCAGCGCGTAGATGATGAGCTCGAGGATGATGGCGACGTCGATCGAGCCGTCGAGGGAGCTGGAGAGCGGCCGCTTGCGGAACTTGTACTCGGTGCCGATGATCATCAGGAGTGGGAGGATCGTCACCCACGCTGTCGGCCACAGGCGGGGGAGTCGTCGGCCCCCCTCCGCCGCACGTCCGACCTGCCGGAGCCAGTTCGGCTCCGATGGCAGCGAGAGCTCGCCCTTGCGAACCAGCCGCAGCACGGGCCAGACGGTACCGACGACCACGCCGATCGCGAGACCGACCGGGACGGCCTCGATGCCCGACACCGACGTGAGCACGTACGACAGGGCAACGCCGATGGCGGCGTCGACGAGCCGACCGTTGAACAGCGATCGGGCCTCGCGCCGGGCGACGAGCGCGTTCACGACGGGGATGTTGGCGCAGTAGGCGATCGAGTACACGACCCAGCTGGCGACGAGGGTGGTCGGGATCGCCGGATCCTGACCGAGCAAACGGCTCACCGTCGGCGTCGCGATCACCGACACGGCGCCGAGGACCGCGGCCGCGACGGCGCTGAGCGCCGCGATGCTCCACATCTCGCCCAGATCGTCGTCGGACTTCGCCCGCTTGGCGAACGTCGGGAGGAGGAACACGCCGAGGCCGTTTGCCGCGGTGAGGACCGGAGCGATGAGGAGACGCGCCGCCTCGAGGAGGCCGAGGCTGGCCGGAGAGGCGACGCCGACGATCACGATCCTCGACACGAGGAGTGAGAGCGGGCGGATGCCGATCTGCCCGGCGCGCCAGCCCGAGAACTCGATCAGGCGTCGCATCTCGGCAGGGGCCTTGGGGCCGAGCTCGAGTTCTTCGCGGGGGAGCTGACGGATGGCGTCGGCGATCGACGCGATCGAGCCGATCAGCATCGACGCCACGAGCCACTCGATGCTCAGGTCGCCGATCACGAGGATGACGCCGACCGTTGCCAACGAGGCGACGGCGAACACAGCGTCGTTGACCACCAGCTTCCAGAACTCGAGGCGGGCCATGAGGATTCGGCGGCCGGTCTCTTCGACCGTCCATGCGAGGAGCGCGAGGGCGAACAGGCCCGACGAGAGCGCGGAGCGTTCCGCGAACAGCAGCGCACCGAAGAAGCCGACGAACAGCGAGGCGGCCGCCGAGACCGCCGAGGTCTTCACGAGTGCCCGGCGGATCCCGGGTTCGTGGCGGTCGAACACCGACAGCGCATCGCCGATCAGGCCGGTGTGGACCGCATTGAACGTGACCATGATGCCGGCGCTCAGGATCGCGAAGAACGCGAGGCCGCTCTTGCCGAGCTGCCAGAGGGCGAGGACCTGGAGCACCAGGCTGGACCCGGCCGTGATCCCCTGGGAGACGAGCGCTGCGCTCCCGGATCGGAGATGGTCGCGTACCGCCACGATCAGTCGTCGTGGATGAAGACGAAGCCGAGGGTGTCGCTGACGAGGAATGCGAGCTGGCGTCGCGTGTTCTCCATCGACTCCTTCGAAGTGCCGCGCTCGACGATCACGACGACGCCGTCGACGACCTGGCCGAGTGCGGTCGAGCCGGCCGACTCGAGCCACGGCGGCCCGCCGATCAGGATCAGGTCGTACATCTGCTCCAGTTCGCGGAGCGCCTCGGACGTGCGTGACGAGCGGAACAGCGCCGACATCGCCCCGGCGGGGGAACCCGGACCCATGAGGTACAGCGCGGACTGGCTCATGCCGGGGCCGGTGTCGAACGCGATGCGGGCGGTGACGGCGTCGTCGCCGGCCTGACCCGAGACGTACTCGGTGAGACCCGGTCCGTTGGCGAGACCGAACAGGCTCGACACCGACCGGTTGGCGTCGTCGCCGTCGATGAGGAGCACGCGCTTGCCCGCCCGGGCGGCCATGAGTGCCACCTTGACCACGACGTCGGCGTGGCCGTCGATGGCATGGATCGGTGCGAACAAGACCGTGCCACCGTTGAGCACCGAACCCAGGTTCGACGCCACGAGCTGGAACGAGGGTTCGGGCACCGTGACGAGGTCGATGCCGTCGCCGGCAATGAGGTCGTGCTCGATCTCGCCGAGCAGCGGCAGGCCGAGTGCGTTCGCCGCGTCGGTCGCCACCAGGGCGATCGGGCTGCGGTCCGCTCGGAACCAGGCGATCAGCACCGCCATCATGAATCCGATCAGGGCACCGACGATGCTGTTGCGAACCAGCATCGTGAGCAGCCCCGTGGACGGAGGGACGCGGGCGGCGTCGTAGGACTCGGTGCCGTCGCCGAACAGGGCCTGTGCCGTGCGAATGTCGGACGCTCGGAGCTCGAGCTGGGTCAGCCGGTCGCCGGCCGACTGGGCGAGCGCGTTGCCGTACGGGTCGTCGGTCGCGGCATCGCGGCTCTCCTCGATCAGCTTGTCGAGCTCGGTGCGTTCGCCGTCGAGGGCATCGATGGCCGCTCCGGCCTTGTCGGCCGTCTGCGCCGTCGTCAGCTCGCGGTACGCCGTGGCGATCGCGTCGACCACGGAACGCGCTGTCTTCTCGTTCGCGTAGCTGCACTCGATGACGAGGACGTTGCCGGTGTCCTCGGGGCTGACCTGGCACGCGTCGCGCACATCCTGCGTGGTCGACCCGGCCGAGGGGGCGAGCTCACGGGCACGATCGAGCACGGACCCCGACGAGGCGAAGTCCGACCGTTCGCTGATGTACCGCGTGAGGTCGACCTGGAACGAGTTCCCGTCGTGGAAGACCGTGTTGCCCCGGGGGTCGGTCAGCACGAGTCGGCCTTCCGCCATGGCGTCGTTCGGTTGGGCGAGCGTGAAGAACGCGGCGAGGATCAAGCCGGCAAGGGTGACCGCAAGGGTGATCGAGCGGTACCGAAGCGTGGCCTCGATGATGCCGGGCGCCTGTTCGGGGGTGGTGGGTTCGGACGCAAACACTCAGTCAGTATCGGTCCGAGTCGCCTGGATGTGAGGGGCGGCGGCGAGATTGCCGAGAGGTTGCCCATCGCGGAGACTCAGTGCGTGAGAGTCCTCCTCGTCCACTGCCGCTACCGGTCGCCGTCGGGCGAGGAAGCCGTTGTCGAACGGGAGCGGACGCTGCTCGAGGCGGCCGGACACGACGTCGAACTGGTGGAGTTCACCAACGACCGAGGGCGGGCCTCGACGGCGGATCTCGCCATGGCGGTGCACAACCCGATCGCGGTCCGCCGCCTCCGACGCGCCCTGGCGTCGTTCGCTCCCGACGTCGTCCACGTGCACAACACGTGGTTCGCCGCGAGTCCCGCCGTGATGTCGGAGGCGAGATCGAGTGGTGTCGCTACGGTCGCCACGCTGCACAACTACCGGGCGGTGTGCGCCGCGGCGACGCTGCGTCGCGACGGAGCGGACTGCACGGACTGTCTGTCGGGTTCGGTGCAGCAGGCTGTCCGGCATCGTTGTGTCAACGGTTCCCTGGTGCAGTCGACCGTGGGAGCGGCGGTCGTCGCCGTCCGTCGACGGTCCGAAGCACGAGATCGGCTCGTCGATCGGTACATCGCGCCGACCGCGGCCCTGCGCGACCGGGTGGTCGGAGGTGGGATCCCGGCCGACCGGGTCGAGGTGATCCCCCACTTCGTACCCGATCCGGGCGAACCGGTGCCGTTCGACCAGCGGTCACGGACCGTCGTGTACGCCGGCCGATTGAGCGAGGAGAAGGGAATCGACGTCGCCGTTGAAGCGTGGTCGCGTCTCGTCGACCGGCCGGTGGACGCCCGGTTCCTGGTGATCGGTGAGGGCCCGCTGGAGGACGAGCTCCGCGCCCGGGCGGTTCCTGGGGTGGAGTTCCTCGGTCGGCGGCCGGCCGCCGAGGTCGCCGCGACGCTGGCGACGGCTCGCCTCGCCGTCGTCCCGTCCGTGTGGAGCGAGCCGTTCGGCCTGTTCATCCTCGAGGCGATGGCTGCCGGTCTTGGCGTCGTGGCGTCGTCATCGGGAGGCGCGCCCGAGTTCCTCGCCGACGGGGCGGGTTGGTTGGTACCACCGGGCGACGCGGCCGCTCTTGCGGATCGGCTCGCGTCGCTGCTGGCCGCCGACGATGAAACCGACGGCCTCGTCCGCGTTGCCGGGGAGGCTGCTCGGCACCGCACACTCACCCAGTACGGGGGTCCCGAGCACCTGGCGCGGCTGGAGCAGATCTACCGCGTCGTGAGGAAAATCGGGGCCCCGAAGTAGAATGATGTCCTCACTGCCCGTTGGCGACGGAGGCTCTCAGATCATCATGGCGACGCGAGGTGTGGCGTTGGGCTCGTTCGACATGTTCCATGTCGGGCACCTCCGCGCCCTCCGGCGAGCCTTCGAGCTGTCCGATCACCTGACCGTGGCGGTCGCCGACGATGCACTCGTCGAAGCCCGGTGTGGCGCTGCTCCGCTGGTGCCGTTGGTCCATCGGCTCGAGGTCCTCGGCGGATTCGGACTGGCGCAGGAGGTCGTGGTCGTCGACTCCGACCTCGCTGCCGGCCTGATCGAATCGCACGCGGTGGATCATGCCTTCGTCACCGAGGTCGGCCCGGTCGTCGACGAGGTCGTCGGCGGTACGCCGCGGCTGCCACTGACATTGATCGAGGTGGCAACCACGATCAGTGGGTCGCTGCGCAACGCCCCCGATCAAGGGCTCCTCTGGACCCCGAGCGGCGCGCTCGACAGCGTGGTCTGCACATGACGACCTACGCGGAGGCGCTCGAGGGTCTGCGGTCTGCCCAGAAGCCCAACTACGGCGTCCCGGCGTACTCGCGGTTCGTCAACCGTCCACTCGGTCGTCAGTTCGCGGCCGTGGCGTGTGTCCTCGGCCTGACGCCGTCGCAGGTCACGGTGATCAGCGCACTGGTGTCGGCGACGGGCATCGTCCTCATCGCGACCGTGGACAACACCTGGGTCCTTGGCATCGGTGCTGCGGTTGCCCTCGTGCTCGGCTACGCCCTCGACGCGGCCGACGGCCAGCTCGCCCGGTTGACGAAGGCCGGCTCGGCCGCGGGCGAGTGGCTCGACCATTCCGTCGACGCAGTCAAGATCTCCGGCCTCCATCTGGCCGTACTCGTGGGCCTCTACCGCTTCGCCGACCTTGCCGACACGGCGTGGTACCTCGCTCCCATCGCCTTCGAGTTGGTCGCAGTGTCGCGGTTCTCGTCGATGCTGCTCATCGACCAGCTCCGTCGATCTGCACCTCCGGGTGAACAGCCGCTGCCGACCGAGTCGTCGCTCCTCCGTTCCTGGGCGGCGCTCGTGATCGACTACGGCGTGCTGTGCCTGCTCTTCGTGACGTGGGGGAGCGTTGGTCTGTTCCTGGTGCTCTACACCGTGATGTGTGTCGGCAACTGGGCCTATTTCGTGGCGGCATCGGCGAAGCAGTACCGCGAGCTCCTCGGACGAACCCGGGTCCCAGCGGTGGCGGGCCCGTGACGCTCGTCGGCTATGTCCCCGGAGTGTTCGACATGTTCCACGTCGGCCACCTGCGGATCCTGCAGCGTTCCGCCGAGCGTTGCGACCGGCTGGTCGCCGGGATCGTCGACAGTGCTGCGACCCGCTCGATGAAGGGTGCTGATCCCCTGGTCGACCTCGAGGAGCGGCTGGAGATCGTGAGCGCGGTCGCATGTGTCGACGACGCGGTGATCGACCACGCCCAGTCGAAGCTCGAGGTCTGGGAGCGCGTGCGCTTCGACGTCTTGTTCAAGGGCGACGACTGGCGTGGCACGCCGAAGGGCGATCTGCTCGAGGCCGAGCTCGCCACCGTGGGTGCACGGGTCGTCTACCTGCCGTACACGCCCGAGACCTCGAGCACGCACTTCCGCGGCCAGGTCAACGGCTCCTGATCCGCCCCGCCGACACCGCCGGAGCGGTGCGGCGACGGCGGGTCGAGAACTCGGTCGATCAGTACCCGCGGGCGACGAGCTGGTCGTACACCCAGGCGTAGGTGCGCTCCATACCCTCCTGCAGGCTGGTGCTCGGCTCCCAGCCGGCCAGCTCGAGGATGCGGGTGTTGTCGCTGTTGCGGCCGCGGACACCCTGCGGGGCGCTGAGGTCGTGGGTGCGCTTGAGCGACACGCCGGCGATCTTCTCGGTCATAGCGACGAGGTCGTTGATGGTGACGAGCTCGCTCGACCCGACGTTGAGCGGCTCGCGGATGTCCGACTCGAGGAGCATGCGGGTGCCGTAGACGCAGTCGTCGATGTACATGAACGAGCGAGTCTGGAGACCGTCGCCCCAGATGTCGATCGTGTGGTCGCCGGTCAGTTTCGCGAGCGCCACCTTGCGCGAGATCGCCGCGGGCGCCTTCTCGCGGCCACCGTCGTAGGTGCCGTTGGGGCCGTAGACGTTGTGGTAGCGGGCGACCCGGGTCTCGAGGCCGTAGTCCTCGTAGAAGTGGTGCGCCATCCGCTCGCTGAACAGCTTCTCCCACCCGTATCCGTCCTCGGGCATCGCCGGGTAGGCATCGGCCTCGACCAGCGCGGTGATCTCGGGGTTGGTCTGCTTGTCGGCGGCGTAGACACAGGCCGACGAGCTGTAGAAGAGGCGTTCGACGCCGTGGTCGCGGGCCGCCATGAGCACGTGCGTGGACGTGAGCACCGAGAGCATGCACAGCGCCTTGTTGTTCTCGATGAACCCCATGCCGCCCATGTCGGCGGCCAGGTTGAAGACGTAGCGGGTGCCCTCGACCGCCGACATTGCGTCGGGGAGCAGGGACACGTCGAGGACACGGTTGTCGGCCTCGGGATGACGCTGGTACCACTCGTCGAACGGCTTGATGTCGACGCTGCGCACCTGGTAGCCGTCGGCAATCAGGCTGGCGACGAGGTGGCCGCCGATGAAGCCGCCGCCGCCGGTGACGAGGACGATGCCGTCGGTGCTCATGGTCGTCGAGTTCATTGCAATTTCTCCTGGGTGGGGGTGCCGGTGGCGGTCGGCGTGATGGAATTTCTGGGCACGAGGCGGGGCCGCCGCCGGGCGATGCCGAGGACGAATGTCGGAATGCCCACGGCGTAGCGTACGAAGAGGCGTCTCGGTTCCTGAATGAGCCGATAGAACCATTCGAGACCGGCGCGCTGCATCCACGACGGCGCCTGCGACACGTTGCCGGCGTGGAAGTCGAACGCGGCGCCGACGCCGATTGCGGTGGCCTGCAGGCGCCCGGCGTGCGCGGCCATCCATCGTTCCTGCTTGGGGGTGGACAAGCCGACCCACACGATGTCGGCGCCGCTGGCGTGGATCTCGTCGAGGATCGCCTCGTCCTCCTCGGGCGTGAGGGGGCGGAACGGCGGCGAGTGGAGCCCGACGACCTGGAGGCCGGGGAACTGTTCGACGAGGCGGTCGCGGAGGCGTTCGGGCGTGCCCTCGGCCCCGCCGTAGAAGTAGAAGCGGTGGCCCGTGGCGGCGGCGCGCCGACACATCTCGAGCATCAGGTCGGGGCCGTAGCAGCGCTCGGCCCAGGGAATTCCGACGCGGTGGCTGGCCCAGACCATCGGCATCCCGTCGGGCACGACCATGCCGGCGGCGTTGTGCACGTCGCGCAGTGCCGGATCGGATTGCGCCTCGACGACGCCGTGCATACCCGTGACACACACGTAGTCGGGGGTGCCTTCGGCGATCCAGCGTTCGATCTCGTCCGCAGCGAGGGCGATGGTGGCCGGCGTGATCCCGATGCCGAGCACATCGACCTTGAGCTCGCGGAGCGCGGCTGCGGGAGCAAGGGTGGTGGGAGTGGCAGGCACCAGGGAATTCTACCGGCGATCCTGAGAAATCTGGCACGACGGATCCGACGCTCGGCGGCCGCGCTCGACGGTTCGCCGTGCCTGGTACCGTGCGCCGATGGCAGCGGAGGGCGGTCGCGGCGGGCCACAACAGATCCCGAGACCGACGACGGTCCGTGCCGGTGGCCCGCCACCGTGGAGCGACTGGATCGACACCGACCCGGCGCTCGGCCTCGACGACGTTCGGCGACGTCTGTCCGCCGTGACGGTCGAGGGCGCGATGGCGGCCGTGGCACCCGACCTACGCCGGAGCGCGGTTGCTGTGCTCATCTCGTCCCTCACTCGGGCAGGTGGCGTTGCCGCCGGGGGAGGGTCCGGTGTGGAGGTGCTGCTCACCCGTCGGGCATGGACGATGCGGACCCATCGCGGCGAGGTGTCGTTCGCCGGTGGGGCCGAGGAGGACGGCGACGACTTCCCTGTCGGCACGGCCCTCCGTGAGGCGAGCGAGGAGATCGCCCTCGACCTCGGGCTCGTCGAGGTCGTCGGAGCGCTTCGACCCCTCACGACCTTCACGAGCGATCGGGTGGTGCTCCCGGTCGTGGCGGTCACGCCCGAGCGACCGGTCGTCGTGGCGGAGCCGGCGGAGGTCGACGCGATCCTGCATGTTCCGCTGGCAGAGCTGCTGCACCCCGAGTGCTACCACGAGGAACGGTGGACGTGGGGCGACGAGATGCGCGGCGCCGGCATCAGCGCCGTCACCGACCATCCGATGCACTTCTTCGAGTTGGTCGGTGACACGATCTGGGGTGCCACGGCGGCGATGCTGCACCAGCTGTTGACGCTCCTCCTGCCGGCCGCTGAGGCCTGACCGTCCCGGGGAATCGGGGCCGAGGGCCGCTAACCTCGGAGCAGCCCGCCGTACGAGGAGCCTGCGATGCCCACCCTGTCGTTCGAAGGCGAGACCCACGCAGAGATCGTCATCAAGGTCCGACGATGGTTGGCGTCCCTCGATGGTGAGGACGAGGGCAACATCAGCGCGGTCGAGGCGATCGAGCAGGGCGCAGAGCTGACGAAGGACGCGTTGCGCATCATCGCGTCCGCTGCTCCGGCGCCCATCGCCCAGAGCGACCTGCTGAAGGGTCTCACCAACATGGGATACAAGGCGACCGATGCCACCAAGGAGGCACTCGTGGGTGGCCTCGACTCGCTCGAGGAGGCGACCGGTGGGTCGGTCGTGCGTCAGGTGCAGAAGGCCGGCCGGCGTGCCGCCTACGAGATGAACGCAACGATCGCCCGGCAGCTGCTGAAGTCGCTCCGGGGCGGCTGAGCCACGACGTGAGCGGCGCGCCGCTCCGACCTCGGGCCGAAGGAAGAGCCCTTCTTTCCAGCGGCTAAGATCCGCCTCTTTCTGACGGAGCCCCCGGTGGCCCGCTCGGAGTGAGAGGAACGGTGCGATGGCACAGATCGAGATCGGACGGGGCAAAGCCGCCCGACGGGGCTACGGCCTGGACGAGGTGTCGATCGTGCCGAGTCGTCGCACCCGCGACGCCGACGACGTCGACACGGCCTGGCGGCTCGATGCCTTCGAGTTCGACGTTCCACTGGTCACCATCGGTACCACCCCGATCGATGGTGGTCTCGACGTCATCGATGCCGAAGCCCACTACGCCGACGGAGCGTTCGATGCCGCCGCCCTCACCGCCGCGGTCACGGCCCGCAACGATTCCGGCGAGGTGTCTGCGGTCGCCGTTCGCCCCCAGCGCGCCGAGGAGCTACTTGCTGCGCTGGGCCGGACCGAGCCCGACCTGCTGGTCATCCGCGGCCGGGTCGTGTCGGCGGAACACGTGTCGCAGACCCGCGAGCCCCTCAACCTGAAGCGCACCGTCCGACACCTCGAGGTGCCGGTGATCGTCGGAGCCTGCTCCAGTTTCCAGGCGGCGTTGCACCTCATGCGTACGGGTGCGGCAGGCGTCATCGTGGCCAGCGACCCGCACAGCGAGGGTGTCGGCGTGCCATTGGCGACCGCGATCGCCGACGCCCGTGCCGCAAGGATGCAGCACCTCGACGAGACCGGTGTGTACGTGCAGCTCATCGCGTCGGTCCCGGTGCACACCGGCGGCGACGTGGCGAAGGCGATCGTCTGTGGCGCCGACGCGGTACTGGTGGAAGCTCCCGACGCGAGCGGTGTCCCCGGCGACGGCCTCCGGAAGACGGTGATCGGCGACCTGAGGCGGACGATGGCCACCTGTGGCTTCGAGTCCGTCAAGGAACTGCAGTCGGCAGAGCTGGTGGTGATCTCGTGAGCGACGCTCCGGCCACCGACCCCGTCCTTCCCGAGGGCCTGCATCCCGAGACCGTGCTGGTCGTCGACTTCGGCGCCCAGTACGCCCAGCTCATCGCTCGACGCGTCCGCGAGGCGCGGGTGTACTCCGAGATCGTGCCCCACGACGTGACTGCGGCCGAGATCGCTCGTCGCGCCCCGTCGGCGCTGATCTTCTCCGGTGGCCCGAAGTCGGTCAACGTCGAGGGGGCGCCCGGCATCGACCCCGGTGTGTACGACCTCGGCATCCCGATCCTCGGCATCTGTTACGGCGCCCAGCTGATCGCCCGCGACCTCGGGGGCACCGTCAACAACAGCGGCCGTGGCGAGTACGGCCGGTGCGACCTGACGATCGTCGGCCGTGAGGTGCTGTTCGACCCCGAGGAAGCCCACCAGTCGGTGTGGATGAGCCACTTCGACGCCATCACCGAGGCACCGGAGGGGTTCGTCGTGACGGCGTCGTCCGCCGATGCCCCCGTGGCGGCGCTCGAGAACGAGGCGCGTCGCATCTACGGCGTGCAGTACCACCCCGAGGTGGCGCACACGCCACGCGGCCAAGCGCTCCTCGAGCGGTTCCTCTACGTCGCCGCCGGCTGCAGTCCGACGTGGACGATGGACAACTTCATCGACGTCGCGGTGCAACAGATCCGCGATCAGGTCGGTGACGGCCGCACGATCTGCGCCCTGTCCGGTGGCGTCGACTCCGCGGTCGCCGCCGCCTTGGTGCACAAGGCGATCGGCGACCAGCTCACGTGTGTCTTCGTCGACACCGGCCTGATGCGCAAGAACGAAGGCGACCAGGTGGTCGAGACATTCGAGCGCCACCAGGGGATCGAGCTGATCCACGTGAAGGCGGCCGACCGGTTCTTCGACGGGCTGGCCGGCGTCACGGAGCCCGAGGCCAAGCGCAAGGTGATCGGCGAGCTGTTCATTCGGATCTTCGAGGACGCGAAGGCCCAGGTCGACGACGCCAAGTTCCTCGTGCAGGGCACGCTGTACCCCGATGTGATCGAGTCGGGCACCAAGCACGCCGCGAAGATCAAGAGCCACCACAACGTCGGCGGCCTTCCCGAGGACGTCGACTTCGACCTCGTCGAGCCGTTGCGAGCGCTGTTCAAGGACGAGGTGCGGCAGGTGGGCACCCAGCTCGGTCTGCCCGACGAGATCGTGCAACGCCAGCCGTTCCCGGGCCCCGGTCTCGGCGTCCGCATCATCGGCGAGGTCACCCCCGACAAGGTGGCGATACTCCAGGAGGCCGACGCCATCGTGCGCGAGGAACTCCACGCCGCCGGCCTCGAACGCTCGATCTGGCAGTCGTTCGCTGTGCTGCCCGACATCCGATCGGTCGGGGTGATGGGAGATGAGCGCACCTACGGGTACCCGGCCATCATCCGAGCCGTCACGAGCGACGACGCCATGACCGCCGACTGGGCGCGCATCCCGTACGAGGTGCTGGAGTCGATGGCGTCGCGCATCATCAACGAGGTGCCGGGCATCAACCGCGTCGCCTACGACATCACCTCCAAGCCGCCGGGCACCATCGAGTGGGAGTGACGGCGATGATTGAGCGCGTAAATGACATCCGTGTAACGGAACGTCACAATTTCGTCACCGAGTTGTCATAATTGCCCGCTCCTGGCACCATTGATCCCCTCATGTCCTCGTTCTCCCCCCAGAAGGCCCTTTCGGTTCGACGACCAGCCGGTCTCGCCGTCCGTGGCGCCGCCATCACCCTCTTCGTGACCCTGCTCCCCGGCGTCGCCGGCGCCCAGCCCGTCGATCGTCAGCAGTCCATCGGCACGCTGCAGGAACAGGCCCGCAAGCTCGCCGCCGAGCTCGACCAGCTCGACCAGAAGACCAACGACCTCGACGAGCAGTACAACGATGCGCGGCTCCAGCTCGACGGCCTGAGGCAGAAGCTCGCCGACAACCAGGCACAGGTCGATGCGGCTCGGGCGCAGCTCGACACCAACCGCGCCGATGCCCAGCGGTACGCGATCGAAGCATTCGTCGGCAACAGTGACGACTCTGGCCTGGTCGGCATCGCGGACGACGCCATCGAGGAGTCGCAGCGTCGTACCTACCTCGCTTCGCGGTACGGCGACAGCGAACAGGTCGTCGAGGGTCTCGTAGCGGCGCAGAAGGACCTGGCCGACCAGGAGGCCGACCTCTCCGCAGCGAACGACAAGGTCGAGGCCAAGCAGGCCGAGATCGAGAACGCGAAGACGCAGCTCGAAGCGACGATCAAGAACCGTCGGGATCTCGCTGCCGGTGTGCAAGGGCAGCTCGAGGAGGCCCTGAAGGCCGAGCAGGCCCGCCTGGCTGCCGAGGCCGAGGCGAAGGCGAAGGCCGAGGCGGAAGCCGCTGCCAAGCGTGCTGCCGCCGCTCGTCGTGTTCCGGCCGTCGCTGTGCAGGCTGCTGCGCCGGGCTCCAGCGGCTCGGCCGCTCGAGCGATGACGGTCGTTGCGTCGTCGCCGCCCGCTGCTGCATCGACGACTCCCGTTCCTGCCGGCGCCCCCACGGCCGTCGAGGTTGCGCTGGCGCAGCAGGGTGATCCTTACCGCTGGGCCGCGTCGGGGCCGGACTCGTTCGACTGCTCCGGTCTGATCATGTTCGCCTACAAGGCCGCCGGCGTGAGCCTTCCGCATTCCTCGCGGGCGCTCCGGGGCATGACCGAACGGATCTCCGTCGACGAGCTCCAGCCCGGTGACCTCGTGTTCGGTGGGTCGCCGGTGCACCACGTCGGCATGTACATCGGTAACGGCCAGATGGTGCACGCGCCGCACTCGGGCGACGTCGTGCGGGTCGCCAGCGTCTACTCCACCTCCAAGCCCGTCTCGTTCGGCCGTCTGTAGCCGTCGGGCGGCCGAGGCCGTCAGGGGCACCCGCTAGCGTTGCGTCGTGGCCGCCGGGGAGTTGCTCGAGGGATTGAACCCGTCTCAGTACGAGGCGGTGACGCACGTCGGCGGACCGCTCCTGGTCGTCGCCGGTGCCGGCTCGGGCAAGACGCGGGTGCTCACGCACCGCATCGCCCACCTGATCGATGCGCACGGCGTCTCGCCGTTCGAGGTCCTGGCGATCACGTTCACCAACAAGGCCGCCGACGAGATGAAGCACCGCGTCGGATCGCTCATCGGTTCGGTCGCCCAGAAGATGTGGGTGTCGACGTTCCACTCGGCATGCGTGCGGATCCTCCGCCGGGATGGGTACCACCTCGGCTACCCGCAGCAGTTCACGATCTACGACCAGTCCGACGCGGTCCGCCTCGTCACCTATGTGCTGCGCGACCTCCAGATCGATCCCAAGAAGCTCCCGCCCCGTTCGGTCCATGCGGCGATCTCGACGGCGAAGAACCGGGGGCTCGGCGTCGAGGAGTACGCCGAGGCCGCGCAGGTGATCATCGAGCGGCGCATCGCCGACGTGTACCGCGAGTACCAGGCCCGGCTGTTGCGGGCCGGTGCGATGGACTTCGACGACCTCCTCGGGCAGGCCGTCGAGGTGCTGCGCCGTCGCCCTGACGTGCTGGCGTCGTACCAGCAGCGGTTCCGGCACATCCTGGTCGATGAGTACCAGGACACGAACCCGGTGCAGAACGAGCTGATCATGCTCCTGGGCCACGAGCACCGCAACGTGTGCGTCGTCGGCGACGGCGATCAGTCGATCTATGCGTTCCGCGGCGCCGACCTCACCAACATCTTGGAGTTCGAGCGGGCGTTCCCCGACACGACCGTCGTGGTCCTCGCCCAGAACTACCGGTCCACCCAGACCATCCTCGATGCTGCGAACGCCGTCATCTCGCACAACGAGTCGCGCAAGCCGAAGGAGCTGTGGTCCGAAGGCGCGACCGGCGACAAGCTCGTCCGCTTCAACGCGCAGGACGAGAGCGAGGAGTCCCAGTGGGTCGCCCGTGAGATCACCCGCATGCACGACGCCGCCGAGTACCGGTGGGGTGACATCGCGATCTTCTACCGAACCAACGCGCAGTCGCGAGTGCTCGAAGAGCAGTTCATGCGCTCCGGCATCCCCTACAAGGTCATCGGGGGCACCCGGTTCTACGACCGTCGCGAGGTCAAGGACGCGATCGCCTATCTCCGCGCCGTGGTCAACCCGATCGACGAGGTGAGCATCAAGCGCGTGCTCAACGTCCCCAAGCGCGGTGTGGGCGACTCGAGCATCGCGAAGCTCGACGCCTACGCCCGGCGCGAGTCGATCAGCTTCCTCGACGCGCTCCGCGGTCACGTCGCCGCTGGCGTGTCGGGCCGGGCAGCCAAGGGCGTCGACGCGTTCTGCCGCCTCCTCGACGGCCTCGCCCCACTCGCCGAGCAGGGTCCCGGCGAGCTCCTCGAGCAGGCGCTCGAACGCAGCGGCTACCTCGAGGAGCTGCAGAACGAGAACACGATCGAGTCCGAGGGTCGGCTCGAGAACCTGTCGGAGCTGGTCGGGGTGGCGCGCGACTTCGAGTCGATCGACGAGTTCCTCGAGCAGGTGAGCCTCGTGGCCGATACCGACCAGATCGATGACGACGAGAGCACGGTCATGCTGATGACGTTGCACGCGGCGAAGGGGCTCGAGTACCCCGTCGTGTTCATGCTCGGCATGGAAGACGGCATCTTCCCGAGTCAGCGCACCATGGCGGAGCCCGACCAGATGGAAGAAGAGCGTCGTCTCGCCTACGTGGGCATCACGCGAGCGCGAGAGAAGCTCTTCCTGTCAGCGGCCCAGAGCCGCATGTTGCACGGCACGACGCAGTACAACCCGCCGTCGCGGTTCCTCCAGGAAATCCCCGAGATCCTCGTCGACGAGGTCGGCACCCGGCGACGCACGGTTCGCCGGTCGTTCTCGTCGGGCGACGACTGGGGGTCGCGCGACTCCTGGTCGCATGACGACACCGGGGGTCGGGTGTTCGGCGGGCGTGCGTCGTCGTCATCGGTCGGCGAACCGAAACCGAAGCCCGCGACACCGACGGGAGCCAACGAGATCGACTTCCGGGTCGGCGACAGCCTTCGCCACACGCAGTGGGGTGAGGGCATGATCCTCGATCTGCGCGGCCAAGGTCCCGACACCCAGGCAACGGTCAGGTTCGCCGACGGGGGCGCCGAAAAGGTGTTGC
>CALMLJ010000658.1 GCA_937868025.1 uncultured Acidimicrobiaceae bacterium | reverse complement strand
GCTGTCGGCTTCGCCGACACAACGATGCTGTCCTGATGGGCCGAGGCACCTCCGCTTCGCTCCGGTACCTCGGCGATCCGACCAACGACCGGCTCAGGTTCTGCCGTCTCGCGCCGATAGGAGCGCATGGTCCATTCGGCCCAGGCCCGAACCCCGCGCCCATGAGGCTCTCCCTCAACCCCGAGTTCCTCGTGGCGTTCATGTTCGCGACCATCCGGTGTGGTGCGTGGCTGACCATCGCGCCGCCGTTCCAGGGTTCGGTTCCGGTCCGGATCCGGACCGGACTGTCCATGGGTCTCGGCCTGGCCATGGCCCCGCGCCTCATGCAGGGCGACACGCCCCTGTCGACCGACACCTGGTCCCTCGTCACCGGTGCGCTGCACAACGCCGTGATCGGCCTGGTGCTCGGATTCCTCGTCTACGTGCTCTTCCAGGCGATCGCCGCCGGCGGCGGCATGATCGATGCGTTCGCCGCCTTCACCTCGGCGCAGCTGTTCGACCCCATGACCAAGACCACCACCGGCCCGGTCGGGCGGCTCTACAGCACACTCGGCACCGCCGTGTTGTTCGTGACCAACGGCCACTTGATGCTGATCGGGGGGCTGTCGCGCACGTTCGAACTGTCGCCGGTGAGCGGGTTCCGGCTCGACCGGGTCGGAACGTTGATCACCCACGACGTGCAGGCCTTCCTCATCGCGGCCGTGCAGGTGTCCGCGCCCATCCTCGGAGCGCTCTTCGTGACCGAGCTCCTGTTGGGTCTCGCGAGTCGCGCCGCGCCGAAGCTCAACATCATGGTGCTGGGGTTCGGCGCGAAGAGCCTGGTGCTGTTCATGCTGCTCGGCGCCGCCCTGCCCCTCATCCCCTACGTGTCGGCACAGCTCCTCAAGGAAGCCATGTCGGTGATGCACGCCCTGATCAAAGGGGGGTGATGAGGAGCGATGTCCGGTGACAAGCACGACAAGACCGAGGCCCCGACAGCCAAACGGAAGAAGGAGGCGCGGCGCGACGGACAGGTCGTCCGCTCCGAGGATCTCGTCACCTGGACCTCGGTGCTCATCGGCACCATCGTGATGCCCGGCATGGTCAGCCGCACCGGCTCTGCGGTCACCGCGGTGTTGCGATCCACCGTCGAGCTGGCGCACAACCCCGACGCCAAGATGCTGCCCACGTACGTGGGCCGAGCGATGGTGGCGACACTCGGTGCGATCCTGCCGGCAATGCTCGCTCTGCTCGTGATCGCGATCCTCGGCAACCTCGCGCAGGTCGGGCTGCTCCTCACGGGGAAGCCGCTCAAGCCCCAGATGTCGCGGCTCAGCCCCTTCAAGGGGATCAAGCGCATCTTCTCGGTGCAGAGTCTCTGGTCGACCCTCACGGCGACGATGAAGCTCGGCATCATCCTGGCCGTGTCGTGGGTGATGGTCCGCGGCACTGCGGCCGACATCGTGCGGGCGCCGTTCCGCAACGCCTCGCAGGCCGTCCACGCCACCGCGATGTCGGCGCTGGCCCTGGTGAGGGCGATCGCCGCCGCGGCGCTCGTCGTCGGGCTCGCCGACTACGCGTTCCAACGCCGCAAACAGGCGAAGGACCTCAAGATGAGCAAGCACGAGATCAAGCAGGAGGCTCGTGAGTCCGAGGGCGACCCCCACATGAAGGGCAAGCGCCGTCAGATGCAGAACCAGATGTCGCGCAACCGCATGCTCGCGGCGATCCCGAGCGCGGACGTCATCATCACGAACCCGACTCACTTCGCCATCGCGATCGAGTACCAACGGGCGCTCGGAGCCCCGAAGGTGATCGCCCGTGGCGCCGACGGGCTCGCCCAGAAGATCAAAGCCGAGGGTGCGGCCGCCGGGGTGCCGCTCGTGGAAGCCAAACCGCTCGCCCGTGCGCTCTACGCCGTGTGCCGGGTGGGCGAGGAGATCCCGCCGGAGCTCTACCAGGGCGTCGCGACGGTCCTCGCGTTCCTCCACCAGCTCAGCGCGACCCGGCGGACGTTCGGCGGGCCCATCGGCCTGGAGGTGCCCGACACGTGGACGCCGAGCGGTTCGGAGCTGGTGCGGGTGCCGCCGGCGCGTCGTCGGATGCTCGAGAAGCGGGAGGCCGAGGAGGCAGCGGCCGCCGCGGACGCCGGCGGACCGCGCCGCGAGGCGGCGGTTGGGTGATATTGCTCAACTTCTCGCGTGAGCTGCCGATGGAAGCAGAGCCAATCAGGACGAAGGCCACCCCTCACCGGCATGGATGCCGCGTCGTTCCCGCCCCCGGGCGTGTTCGAACGACGAGATCCGTGACCGTCAAGGAGTCCTCGTAATGCCAAAGAAGCTCGGCGCGAGCCTCTTCCCGATGGCCGTGGTGTTCGTGGTGGCCCTCATGGTCATCCCGATCCCGACCGTCGTGCTCGACGTGTTGCTCGCATTCAACCTCGGGCTGGCGATCCTCATGCTCCTGGCATCGCTGAATGTTTCGAAGGCGCTCGATCTGGCGTCCTTCCCGTCGCTGCTCCTGATTGCGACGCTGTTCCGGTTGGGTCTCAACGTCAGCACGGCGCGCCTGATCCTGTCGGAGGGCGATGCCGGCGAGGTCATCAAGGCCTTCGGATCGTTCGTCATCGGCGGATCGCTCGTCGTCGGCCTCGTGGTCTTCTTCATCCTGGTCGTCATCCAGTTCGTCGTGATCACCAACGGTGCGACCCGCGTGGCCGAGGTCGCGGCCCGGTTCACCTTGGACGCGATGCCCGGCAAGCAGATGGCGATCGACGCCGACCTCAACGCCGGGGTGATCGACGACATCGAGGCGCGTCGTCGCCGCAACGAGGTCACCGCCGAGGCCGACTTCTACGGTGCGATGGACGGTGCGTCCAAGTTCGTGAAGGGCGATGCGATCGCCGCGATCGTGATCACCGCGGTCAACCTCATCGGTGGCCTGCTCGTGGGCGTGATCCAGCGAGGTCAGCCGATCGGCGACGCCGTCCAGACCTACAGCCTCCTCACCGTCGGCGACGGTCTCATCTCCCAGATCCCGGCGCTCCTCGTGTCGATCTCCTCGGGCCTCATCATCACCCGGGCCGCCAGCGCGGACGATCTGGGCAGCGACGTCACCTCACAGTTCGCCCG
>CALMLJ010000657.1 GCA_937868025.1 uncultured Acidimicrobiaceae bacterium | reverse complement strand
CTAGACCTTGGGGGATGGAGATGAACGAGTCCTGCCCGATCTGCGGCCTTGCCGACGTGATGGCGTCGTCGCCCGGACGGGTGGAGTGTGTGACCTGCGGCCACGAGTGGACGCTCGACGCCGAATCCGACGGGATCGGCGAGGTGCGCGATGCGTTCGGGAACGTCTTGCAGAACGGCGACTCGGTCACGCTGATCAAGGATCTGAAGCTCAAGGGCACGTCGTCGACCTTGAAGATCGGCACCAAGGTGAAGGGGATTCGACTCGTCGCCGGCGACCACCAGGTCGACTGCAAGGTCGACGGCAGGGGAATCCTCCTCAAGGCCGAGTTCCTGAAGAAGGCGTGAACGCGAGCGGGCCAGGCGTGCCCGCTTCGAGGCGCCAGGGCGCTGGCCCTGGCTGCCTCCCTCGGCGCTCCGGTCAGAGCTGAGAGACGATCCAGAGGTTCCAGGCCACAACCGCGGCGTAGTACAGCACGGCCATCGCCAGGAGCCGATCCGCCTTCCGGTCCCGCACCGGCGAGCGCCAGACGGCGCGGATGACGACGACGAAGATCACCGCCTTCACGAGCAGCGGTGCCCACCAGTGGCGCACGATCGGAGCGAAGACCGGGTTGGCCTCCGTCCCGCCGAGCTCCAGGAACCAGATCGTGGTGGCGCAGTCGGCCAGATTGAGGATCCCGAGGACCACGAGGCGCCACAGGCGGGCCGACCGGACGCGTTCGAACAGGTCGACGAAGGAGTGGAGGGAGCTGACGGCGTCGCGCACGTCGTCGCGATGGTCCTCGCCGAGCGCTGGAACATGAGACGCGCGGCCGAGCATCGGTCCCAGGGTATGGACGATGTCGCAGTTCTCCACGCTGGGGGGAATGAGTCGTCCGGCCTATGTACCCCCGATCACGGGCAGTGGTGAAGTGAACGCTGTAAGCGCTCGCAGGCGCAGGTTCACAGAAGGACGGAACGATGACGGGATCGACCGGGGCACCACGGCCCCACGAAGGATGGCGCTGGGGACCGCGACGGGTAGCGCAAGGCGCCGCCGTGTCGGTGTTGGTTGCCGCGGTGATCGGCTCCGCTGCCGTCGGCACCCGGCCGTCGGGGTCCAAGGCCTCGAGCCGGACCACAACGACCACGACCGCCAAGGCGACCACGACCACGGCCAAGGCGACCACCACGACCGCCAAGCCGACCACGACCACCACGGCCAAGCCGACCACCACCACCACGGTGGCCGGTGTGGCAGCCAAGGCGGCCGCCCCGGTGCAGTCGTCGGATGCTGCCGGCGCCGACTTCGGCGACCGATTCACCGAGTGGAACACGACCCGGAACGTGCTGCGGACCGAGTTGAACTTCACGATGGGCCCGTCCGCCGCACAGAAGTCGGGCATCAAGGGGACGGGCATCGACGTTGCGTTGATCGACACCGGCGTCGCTCCGGTCAAGTACATGAACACCGCCGATGCGCTGGTCAACGGCCCTGACCTCTCGTTGGACAAGCAGGCCGGGATGGCGGCGTCGGTCGACGGATACGGCCACGGCACGCATCTCGCCGGCATCATCGCCGGTCGTGACGCCGGGGTCGCCCCGGGTTCGCGAATCGTCAACATGAAGGTCGGCGCGTCCGACGGCGCGGTGGACGTCTCCCAGGTGATCGCTGCGATCGACTGGACCGTCGCTCACCGCAACGACCCGGGCATGAACATCCGGGTCATCAACCTGGCCTACGGAACCGACTCGACGCAGCTGTACACCTCCAGCCCCTTGACCCACGCCGTGGAGTCGGCATGGCGCAACGGCATCGTCGTCGTCTCCGCCGGCAACAGCGGCGGGGCCCTCGTCAACCCCGCCACCGACCCGTTCGTCATCACGGTCGGTTCGGTCGACACGAACGACCCCTACACCCTCGCCGACGATGCCCTGGCACCCTTCTCGTCGGTCGGTACGACCGCTCGCGGGGTTGACGTGCTGGCACCCGGCACCTCGATCACGAGCCTTCGGGTGCCGGCCAGCATGGTCGACACCTTGTACCCGGACTCGCGGGCCGTGTTCGACATGTACGCCAAGGGGTCCGGCACGTCGCAGTCCGCCGCGTGGGTCTCGGGCGTGGTGGCCTTGCTCCTCCAGAACCGCCCGGAGCTGACGCCCGACCAGGTCAAGAAGCTGCTCAGGTCCACGGCCCGTCCGTTGAGTGGCGTTGCGTCCAACGCACAAGGTGGCGGTGTCGTCGACGTGACCAAGGCGCTCGCTGCGGCAACCCCGACGAACGCGAGGCAGACGTTCACGAAGTCGACGGGGACCGGGTCGATCGAGGCGGCTCGGGGATCGACGCACCTGCTGGCCGACGACGGCTCGATCCTGTCGGGCGAGATCGACGTGATGGGTCAGCCCTGGGTCGGATCGACCTGGGCGCCCAAGGCGACCGCCGGCACGGCGTGGTCCGGGGGCACGTGGAACAGCAACGTGTGGGCCGGCACCGACTTCGATTCGAGTCTGACCGTCGATCTGGTCAGCTGGGCCGGCCGCACCTGGCGCTCGATTGTGTGGGCGGGTCGCACCTGGCGCGCCGACCTGTGGGCGGGCCGCACCTGGCGTAGCGAGCTCTGGGCGGGCCGAACCTGGCGTGGCGACGGCTGGAGCTGAGCTCCGAGCGACCTGCCACCAATCTTCCGCCACCGGGGCGGTGACCCCTCCCGGGTCACCGCCCCGGCCGCGTCCGTCCACTCGGACCGACGCCCCTCATCCGGGGGATGGAAAACGCTCAGGTCGATGGTTCGACACGCCGAATCCTGTTCGGAGACGTCAGTGGGTCCGAAGGCGACTTCGGACGGCTCGACGGCTGGATGCACCATGACGACTCCCCACGACCCACCGGACGATCCTCCGACACGCGACGAGACCGCGGACGCTCGGGACGACCTTGCGGCGCTGCGGCGCATCCAGGTCCTCGGGCTGTCGTTGCTCGCCGTCGCCGCTCCCGGCCTCTTCTGGCTCGCCGGACACCCCCGCGACCAGTCGTGGTGGCTGGTTCTCGGTGTTGTGGTGATGATGGTCCTCGCCGAACAGTTCCCGATCGATCTCGAACTGCGCCACGAGAGCCATTCGTTCTCGTTCTCGAAGATCCCGATCGTGATCGGTGTGTTCCTCTTCGCGCCGTTCGTTGCCGTGGCCGCGCGCCTCGTGTCGTCGCTGATCGTGCTGTGCGGGTTCCAGCGGCAGCCGCCGATGAAGCTCCTCATCAACCTGCTGGCCCACATGTTGGAGGTGATGGTCGCCGCCACGGTGGTGATCGCGTTGCGCCCTCC
>CALMLJ010000656.1 GCA_937868025.1 uncultured Acidimicrobiaceae bacterium | reverse complement strand
ACGCGTTCTTGACGATGACGGACTCGACGACGTCGCTGACGTCCTCGAGGCGGTCGATGGCGTTCTCGGTGGCGGAGATGATGTCCTTCCACTTCAACACCGTCATCGTGTCGTGCTCGGCGAACAACCGCGCGATGGCACGACGGTAGATGCGGTCGCCCTCGCTCTCGAGCTGACCCATCTCCATGAGGAGCGAGTCGAGGTCCTTCATGGACTCGAACCGTTCGAACAGGCTCACGTTGGCGGCCGACATGCGGACGAGCACGTCGCACAGCTCGGCCATCTCCGGCATGGGCTCGCGGATCTTGAGCATGTGCAGGAGGTCGGCGACGTGGAACATGTCGTCGGTCACGTCGTCGAGGCGTTCCGCGATGTTGTGGATGTCCTCACGGTCGAACGGTGTCACGAAGCTCGTGTGGAGCCGGGCCAGCACGTCACGGGTGAGGTCGTCGCCCTTGCGCTCGGCCGCCAGGATCGCGTCGCGCTGCGCTCCCGAGTCGACGAGGTTCTCGACCATCTTCTGCAGCAGCAGCGCACAGTTGTGGACGTTGTGCGCCGTGTCGATGAACAGGTCGAAGAACTTGTCATCGGTCGGGACGAGCCGGAATCGCATGGGATCTTGATGCTCCGAACGAGGCAGCTTCGGCGTAGCCGAATCGGTCTGGGGTGGTTGGTCGGGCCGACCGAAGGTTGCCTCACGATGAACACGAGGCAACGAACGGGTGAACAGTAGCCGCCCGGGGAGAGCCCGGTACCAACCGATCCGGAGGGTCAGTTGCCGCCGCCGGGCAGCACCCGGTAGGCGTCGTACACCGAGTCGATCCGGCGCAGCCCGCTCAGGATCGCTTCCAGGTGCGACGGGTCGCCCAGCTCGAACTCGAAGCGCATCTTCGACACCCGATCGGGGCCGGTGCTCGTGAGGCAGGACACGATGTTGACCTGCTGGTCGGACAACATGTGGGTGACGTCCTGCAGCAGGCGGGAGCGGTCGAGCGCCTTGAGTTCGACCACCACGCTGAAGGTGCCGGTCGAATGGTCGTCCCACGTGACGTCGATGAGGCGCTCGCCGTGGCCGCGGGCCAGCGACGCTCCGATCTCGCAGTCGGTGCGGTGGATCGACACGCCGCGGCCCCGCGTCATGAACCCGATGATGGGATCACCCGGCACCGGCGTGCAGCACCGGGCGATACGCACGAGCTCGTTGACCTGGCCCTCGACGGTGACCCCGACCGAGCCCGTGCCGGTGCGACGGTTGCGGGCACTGCCGCTCGAGATGACCTCGGAGCGGCCGTTGTCGGCGCCACGCATCTGGCTGACGACCTTCGCGACCACGTCGGACGCCTCGATCCGATGCTCGCCGATCGCGGTGTGCAGGGCATCCAACGAGGGCGTGTGGAACTCGCCGGCGATCTCGGCCAGCAACTCGTCGGTCGCCAGCTTCTGCACGTGGGACGACTCGCTGCGCAGCGCCTTGGCCAACAACTCCCGGCCCGACTCCAGCGCGTCCTCGCGACGCTCGCGGCTGAACCACTGCTTGATCTTCTGCTGGGCCGACCGTGTGGCCACGAAGTCGAGCCAATCGAGCGACGGGCCGGCGCCCTCGACCTTGGACGTGAAGATCTCGACCGTGTCGCCCGACGTCAGGTGATGCTCGAGCGGGACCAGGCGGCCGCCGACGCGGGCACCGATGCAGCGGTGGCCGACCTCGGTGTGGATGGCGTACGCGAAGTCGACCGGCGTCGCACCGAGCGGCAGGTTGTGCACGTCGCCCTTCGGCGTGAACACGTACACCTCGTCCTGGTCGAGGTCGCTCTTCAGGTTGGCCATGAACTCGGCCGGGTCCGACATCTCGTGTTGCCAGTCGACCATGCGGTTGAGCCAGGAGAGGTCCTCGACTCCCCCGCCGCCGTCGCCGGCCTTGTACGAGAAGTGGGCGGCGATGCCCGACTCGGCCCGCTGGTGCATCTCACGGGTCCGGATCTGGACCTCGACCGCCTTGGCCTGCGGGCCGATCACGGTCGTGTGCAGCGACTGGTACAGGTTGAACTTGGGCGTGGCGATGTAGTCCTTGAACCGCCCCGCCACCGGCGTCCAGATCGAGTGGATCGACCCCAGCGCGGCGTAGCAGTCCTTCTCCGAGGCGACGATGACCCGCATGCCGACCAGGTCGTGGATGTCGTCGAACTCCTTGCCCCGCACGACCATCTTCTCGTAGATGCTCCACATGTGCTTGGGCCGCCCGGTGACCTCGGCCTGGATCTGCACCTCGGCGAGGCGGGAGCGGACCTCCTCCTCGACCTGGGTCAGGTACAGCTCGCGCTCGGGCGACCGGGTCGCGACCATGTGATCGATCTCGGCGTAGCGCTTGGGGTGGAGCGCTGCGAAACACAGGTCTTCGAGCTGCTGTTTGAGCTCGCCCATACCGAGCCGGTGCGCCAGCGGGGCGTAGACGTCCATCGTCTCCCACGCGGTCTTCTCCTGCTTGTCCGCCGGGAGCGCGGCGATGGTGCGCATGTTGTGCAGGCGGTCGGCGAGCTTGATGACGAGCACCCGGATGTCGTCGGCCATGGCCACGAGCATCTTGCGGATGGCGGCCGCCTGCTGGGCCTCCTTCGAGTCGAAGTGGATGCGATCGAGCTTGGTCACACCGTCGACCAAGGCCGCGACCTCGGCGCCGAACTCCTTCTCGATGTCCGCCAGCGTGAAGTCGGTGTCCTCGGCGACGTCGTGGAGGAGGGCCGCCACGATCGTCGTCTCGTCCAGACCGAAATGGGCCACGATCGTGGCGACGGCCAACGGGTGGGTGATGTACGGCTCGCCCGAACGCCGCATCTGCCCCTCGTGCGCCGCCTCGGCGACCTCGTAGGCCCGCGTGATCAGCTCGGAGGACGCCTTGGGATGCGCGTTGCGGAACTGCTCGACCAGGGGCCCGACCTTCTCTGCCGCCGGCAGCTGGTGGCGACGCCACGGGAGGACACGGGTCACGGCGGGCATCGGGCGGCGGGACTCCTAGGCGTAGGTGATGACGGTGTGCACGGGGAGGTCGCCCAGCCGCGACCGGCCGTCGAGCGGGGCGATCTCGATGAGGAACGATGCGGCGACGACATCGGCGCCCATCGAGGTGAGCAACGCCACCGTCGCCGCCGCTGTTCCCCCCGTTGCGAGAACGTCGTCGACGACCAGCACCCGCTGGCCCGCTGTGACCGCGTCGGTGTGGATCTCGAGGGAGTCGGTGCCGTACTCGAGCTCGTAGGTCTCCGTCACCGTGGTGTGCGGCAACTTGCCCGGTTTACGGACCGGCACGAACCCGACCCCCAGTCGGTGGGCGACGGGGGCGGCGAACATGAACCCGCGGGCCTCGACGCCGGCGACCAGGTCGACCTGCCCGAGGTGCGGTTCGGCGAGCGCGCCGATCGACGCCGAGAAGGCGGCAGGGTCGCCCAGTAGCGGGGTGATGTCACGGAACATCACCCCCGGCTGGGGGTAATCCGGGATGTCCCGGATGTGGTGTCGGAGATCGGCGGGATCCATCGCGTCACGCTACCTGGGTGGGAGCTTCGGCAGGACCGCCCATCAGCGCCGTTTGCCCTGCTTGCGGGGCCGGGGCGGGTGTTCCCGCTGGTATTGCGCCGCCTTGGTCGCCAGCGGGGAGACCTTGGGGGCGGTGGACGGTGCGCTGTCGCCGTCGAACGCGACGTAGGGCGACGACGACACCGGCGAGCCGGCGAGCGCCACCTCGGCCACCGGGATCCAGTCGGCCTCGACCTCGGCGCCGCGGTCACGGGCCCGCTGGCGGATCTTCGCGTAGCGGGGCTCGCGCTCCTTGAGCCACACGACGAGCGGCGACGCGATCGCGATCGACGAATAGGCGCCGGCCACGAGGCCCACCAACAGGGCGAGGGAGAAGTCGAGCATCGTGGCCTGGCCGTAGACGATGCCGCCGATGACGAGGATCGCGACGACCGGGAGGATCGCGACGAAGGTCGTGTTGAGCGAGCGCATCAGCACCTGGTTGAGCGAACGCCGCATGATCGCGTTGTACGTGTACCGGCCGGTGCGGTCGTACCGCGCCGCGTTCTCCTGCACCCGGTCGTAGACGACGATGGTGTCGTACAACGAGAAGCCGAGAATCGTCAGCACGGAGATCACCGTGGCCGGGGTCACCTCGAACCCGAACACTGAGTAGAAGCCGAGCGTGAGGATCACGTCGTGCACCACCGCGAGGAGGGCGGACACGGCCATCCGCCATTCCAGCTGCCACGACATGTAGGCCGCGATGACGATGAAGAACACCACGAGCGCCCGTGCCGCGTCCTTGGTGAGGCTGGCGCCCCACGACGGGCCCACCGTGTTGGTGGCGATCTCGGTGACCTTGATGCCGGCCTTCTCGGCCAGCGCGTCGGCGATCTTGTCGCTCTCCGCGATGTTCTTCGCGGCCTCGGCCTGGACCCGCACGATGCGGCGACCGTTCGCGTCGGTCACGCTCTGGATCTTCGCGCCATTCTCCTTGTCGAAGGAGGCGAGGACGTCCTCGGCGTCGCCGGTCGACATGGTCTTCGACGGGACCTCCCACACGGCACCGCCGCGGAAGTCGATCGACAGGTTCAGCCACCGGGTGGCCAGGGATCCGACGCCGATGAGGACCAGGATCGACGAGATCACGATCATGATCCGCCACACCTTGGTGAAGTTGAAGTCGGTCTGGACGCGGTAGAGACGGCTCAGGGTGCCCATCAGCGCTCACCCCCTTCGTTCGTGGGGTCGTCATCGGTGGCGACCACCTCCCCGGCGTCCGGCTCGGACGCATCCGGCTCGGCGTCGGTCGCAGCCTCGACGGCTTCGATCTCGGACTCCGGAGCAACCTCCGGCTCCGGCTCCGGCTCGGGCTCAACCTCGGGCTCGTCGGCGACGATGGCACCCGTCGCGACGGGCTTGGACGCCGCGGCGGCACCAGTGGATGCGCCGGTCCTCGCCGAGCGACCGGTCGCACCGCCTGCCCCTGCCGGGGTCGTCGCCGGCATCGGGATGCCGAACAGCGCCGGACGCAGGCCGAGCTTCGACCGGGCCGCGAGCACGGTCGCCGGGCGGATGAACATGTACGCGAGCACGAGGTCGATCACCGTCGACAGGGCCAGGTAGAAGGCGAAGCCCTTCACCGGACCGACGGAGAGCACGTAGAGGATGATGGCGCCGATCAGCGACGACACGTCGGCCTTGATGATCGTGCCCCAGGCCTGGTCGAAGCTCCGATCGACGGCCGAGCGCAGGGTGCGGCCGTGCATCACGTCTTCCTTGAGGTTCTCGAAGTAGACCACGCTCGAGTCGAGCGACACACCGATCGACACGATGATGCCCACGATGCCGGCGAGGGACAGGGCCAGGCCGCTGTAGTGACCGAGCAGGCCGACCACCGCCCAGAGCAACGCTGCGGTCAGGATGAGCGAACCCACGGTGATGGCGCCGAGGAGTCGGTAGTAGGCGATCACGTACAACACGACCACGCCGAGGCCGATGAGGCCGGCGATGATGCCCGATCGCAGCGCACCGGAACCGAGCGTGGCCGACACGGTCTGGACGGTCTGCGGCTCGAGCTCGAGGGGCAGCGAGCCGTAGCGCAGCGCCAGGGCGAGGTCCTTCGAGCTCTGCTCGGTGAAGCTGCCCGAGATCTGGATCTGGTCACGGCTGAACGATGCGGCGTTGATGGCGGGAGCACTGATGACCTCGCCGTCGAGCACCACCGCGAGCTGGCCGACCTGGGCCCCGCCTTCGCCGGAGGCGATGCCCGGGCACTCGGGGGCACCGGCGTTGCACAGCGCCGCGGCCTTGTTGAACAGGTCGATGCCGTCCTTGCCGTCCTTGTAGACCGGGTTGACGACCCACTTGCCGTTGGCGAGACCAGCGCTGGCCGTCTCGATGGCACGCCCCGTGAGGAGCGTCGGGCCGAGCTTGTACTTCACCCGGGTGCCGTCGGTGTCGGGCTGGCCCAGGAGCACGACCTCGGCGTCGGCCTTGTCGTCGGCAGGCGCCGTCGCCTTCTCGGCGTCGTTGTTGACGGCCTGATCCAGCTGGTAGAGCTTGGCGAAGTTGGGATCGGTGACGTCGATGCCCCACTGGTTCTTCGGCACGTAGACGGTCGTGGTCGTGACGGTGCCGGGCGCGGTCGTCGTGGTCGCCGTCGGCGCCGCCGTGGTGGTGGTCGCTGCCTCGGCGGCCGTGGTGGTGGTCGACTGGCGACGGGCGGCAGCGCCCTTCATCGAACTCTTGCCACCGCTGCCCGCACCGCTCGCGGCGGTGGTCGTCGGCGCCGCGGTCGTCGGCGCTACGGTCGTCGCAGCAGGATCGACGGCAGTCGTCGCGGTCGGATCGGTCGGCACGGTCGTCGCGGTCGGATCGGTGACCGTCGGATCGGCAGCGGTCGCCGCGGCGTTCTCCTCGTCGACGATCTGTTGGACGGTCACGCCCTCGGGGATCTTCAGCTCCTCGCGCAGCGCGGCGATCTGCTCGTCGGCGTCCTTCGGCGGCGCGGCCGTCGGGGCCGCCAACACCGGCCGGAACCGCAGCTCGGCGGTCTTGCCGACGAGGTCGAGGACCCGCTTCTGGTCCTTGATGCCCGGCAGCTGGACGACGATCGTCGTGCCCTGGATCGTGATGTCGGGTTCACCGACGCCGATCGCGTTCACACGGGTCTCGATGACCCGCTGTGTCTGCTCGAGTGCTTCCTGGCTGACCTTGGTCTGCTTCTTCCCGGCCTTGACCGGCTGGAGGACGACCGAGACACCACCCTGGAGGTCGAGACCCAGGTTGGGGGTGAAGTCGGCCAGGATCACGGCGAGGCAGGAGCCGAGCGACAGCACCGTGACCAGGGCGAGCGGGACGAGTCCCTTTTTCTTCTTCATGAGGAGTGGCGTTTCCCTGTCGATCGTTCAAGGTCGGAATGACGATTCGCAACCGGCGGAGCATACGGGCTTCGCCGTGCCGACGTCAGGTATGGGCCTCGGCCCACACATCGTACTGAACGTCATTCGGCCGGAGTCGTGACCATGTGAGCGCGAGTCCGGCGACGAGGCCGGTGCTCTCGTCAGCAAGCGCTCGTCGATGCGGGCGCTGGTGGCGGACGTCGATCGGGCCGAGGTCGGCCCGATCGCTCAGGACTTCTTCGACTTCGACGACGGGGCGTCGTCGCTGCCAGCGTCGGTCTCGCCGGCGACCTCGTCGAGGTCGATGACCTCGTCGGAGCTGGCAGCCGCGCCACCGAGTCGGTTGACCGACGTCTTGGACACCCGGATCACCACGTCGGTGTCGACCACCAGGTGGGCGATGTTGTCCTCGAGGTAGCTGATCGTGCCGTAGATGCCCGACGTCGTCATGACCTCGTCGCCGACCTTGAGCGAACTCATCATCTCGGCCTGCTTCTTCTTCTGCTTGCGAGGCGACACGATGAGCAGGTAGCCCATCAGCGCGATCAGCGGGATGAAGATGATGAAGCTGCCACCGGACTGTTGTTCCGCGGCGATGATGGACAGAAGGGCGTTCACGAGTCGCGGAGCCTAGTGCGCCACGGGGCTCAACCCCAGACCGCGGCCACCTCGGCGCGCAGCGCGTCGAGCCGGCCCGCGGCGATCGCCTCACGGATGCGGTCCATGAGCCGCAGCAACCAGGCCGTGTTGTGCAGGGTGCAGAGCGTGGCGCCGGTCGGCTCGCCGACCGTCATGAGGTGTCGCAGATAGCCCTTGGAGTACCGGCGGCACACCTCGCAGGGGCACGACGGATCGATCGGCTCGTCGCTGCGCTGGAACTCCTTGCGGCGGATGCTCACCCGGCCGCCGTCGCTCAACAACGTGCCGTGGCGGGCGAGGCGGGTCGGCAGCACGCAGTCCATCATGTCGATCCCTCGCGCCACCGCCTCCACGATCCCGACGGGATCGCCCAGACCCATGAAATAGCGCGGCTGGTCGGCGGGCAGATGGGCGACGGCGGCCTCGAGCGCCGGCAACATCACGTCGCGGGTCTCCCCCACCGACAATCCACCGACGGCGTACCCGTCGAAGTCGAGCTCGACGGTGCGCTGCGCCGACTCGGCGCGTAGATCCGCATCGGTGCCGCCCTGGACGATGCCGAACAGCGCCTGCCGCTCGACGATCGACTCGTCGCCACGACGACCGTGCGACGCCCGGGCTCGTGCCGCCCAGTCGGCGGTTCGCTCGACGGCCCGTCGGAGCTGGCCGGGCTTTGCGGGCAACGCCGTACACACGTCGAGCACCATCTGGATGTCGGCGCCGAGGAGCTCCTGGATGCGCACCGCGTCCTCGGGGGTCACCCGGTGGGTCGACCCGTCGTAGGTCGATTTGAAGGTGGCGCCGTCGTCGTCGACCTTCGGGTTGAGCGAGAAGATCTGGAACCCACCGGAGTCGGTGAGCATGTGCCCCGACCAGTCCTCGAACCGGTGGAGCCCGCCCAGGTCGGCGACGACGTCGGCACCGGGCCGCAGCATCAGGTGATAGGTGTTGCCCAGGATGACCTCGGCGCCGAGGCGTTCGACGTCCGCGGTCGTCACCGTGCGGACCGCGCCGCGAGTGCCCACCGGCATGAACACGGGGGTGCGGAACTCGCCGCGTGCCGTTCGGACCCTTCCCGTCCGAGCGGCCCCGTCGGTCGCCTCGATGTCGATGTGCAACTTCATGTTGATGCGCTTTCCGTCGACCGCTCCCGCTCCAGCAACATGGCGTCACCGAACGACAGGAACCGGTAGCCGCGGTCGAGCGCTGCAGCGTAGATGTCGCGCCAGCGTGGCCCGACGAACGCGTCGATCATCACGAGCAGCGTCGACCGGGGCAGGTGGAAGTTCGTCATCAGCACGTCCACGACCTGCCAGTCGTAGGGGCGACGGATGAACAGATCGGTGCTGCCGGCGAGCTCGCCGGTCGCCGCCGCCGACTCCAACGCTCGCACGACGGTCGTCCCGACCGCCACGATGCGCCGGCCCTCGGAACGGGCCCGCTCGATCGCGTCCCAGCTCGTCGGAGGGACCCGGTAGGACTCGTGGTGCATCACGTGGTCCTCGACGTCGTCGGTCGTCATCGGGCGGAAGGTGCCGAGCCCGACCACGAGTTCGACCCGGGCGATCTGTACACCCTTCGCCCGGATCCGATCGAGCAGCGCGTCGGTGAGGTGGAGGCCCGCCGTGGGTGCAGCCGCCGAAGCCGGACGATTGGCGAACACCGTCTGGTACCGGTCGGGGTCGTCGAGGTGAGCGTCACCCAGGTACGGCGGCAGGGGCATCTCGCCCACCCGCCCGAGAGCGTCGAGCAGGGTCGAACCTCCCGCAGGGGCTCCGTCGACGAGGGGGCACACGATCCGACGCCCTTCACCGAGGTCGGCGCCGAACTCGAGCGAGAACCGGTCGTCGACAGCGACCACCGTTCCGGGCGGCAGCTTCGCCGAGGGCCGGACGAGTGCGTCCCACCAACCGTCCTCGATGGCGGTCAGGAACAACACCTCGCCGGAACCGCCGGTGGAACGGGTGAAGCGCACCCGCGCCGGGAGCACCCGGGTGTCGTTGACTACGAACACGTCTCCCGCCCGCAGGTGATCGGGAAGATCGCCGACCACGGCGTCGACGAGACCCTCGGCGGTTCCGTCGCCGCGTCCGGCGGTGTCGACGAGGAGGCGCGCCGAGTCACGGGGCTCCGCACCCACGGTCGCGATGGCGCGTTCGGGTAGCTCGTAGTCGAACTCCTGGGCCTTCATCGGAGGTTCGTCAGCCGAGTTCGGCCAGGCGCGGGACCAGGATCTCGCCGATGGCGTGCACCGTGGGCACGGGGTCGGCCGTGCTCGGCGAGAGAAACACCTCGTCGACCCCGAGCGCTGCGTACTCCGCCATCTGGGCAACGAACTCGTCGACGGCCGTCGGGTCGGAGCAGTCCGGGTGCATCGCCATCATCGTCAGGCGGATCGCGTCGACGTCGGTGCCCTCGGTCTCGCAGTGCTTCGCGAGCGTGGCCTTCAGGCCCTGGAAGGCGCCGGTGCCGATCGGGAACCAGTTGACCGCCTGGGCGTAGCGGGCGGCGAGGCGCAGCGTCTTGTTGGGACCCATGCCGCCGATCATCACCGGAGGCCGGCCACTCAGCGGCTGGGGCGAGTTGAGGGTGCGGGCGAGCTGGTAGTGCTTGCCCTCGAACGGTCCCTCGTCGTCGCTGCACATCTGGTCGTAGATCGCGAGGGTCTCGTCGAGGCGCTCGAACCGCTCCGCGGTCGACGGGTACGGCACACCGAGCGCGACGTGCTCCTCCTCGAACCAGGCGGCGCCGATGCCGAGCGTCGCCCGACCACCCGACAGGACGTCGAGCGTCGTCACGGTCTTGGCCAACAGGCCGGGGTGGCGGTACGTCACGCCGGTCACGAGGAGCTGCAGATTGATCCGCTTGGTGAGCCCGGCAGCGAACGCCAGCACCGAGTAGCCCTCGAGCATGGCGTTCTCGGGCGGGCCGGCGATCTCGATCTGGAACCAGTGGTCCATCGCCGTCAGCGAACTGAACCCGGCCTCGTCCGCGATCTGGGCGACCTCGGCGATCTTCGGACCGATGGCGGCGGTGCCGCCGTCCCAGGTGAAGTTGGCGAGTGAACAGGCGGTCTTCATGCGGCAGTCCTCATGGCTCGGAGCCTACGTCCCAGCCACCCCAGAGGGGTCTTGTGCTGCGAGACGCGCCATCGGCGGCACTCCTCGCAGTACGAAAGTCCGGCGATCGGGTCAGTCGAAGAGGCTGGGGTCGGCAGCGCTGGCCGACGCCGACGGGGGCGGCACGAGGCCGATGTGTCGCCAGGCGGCCGGCGTGGCAACCCGGCCGCGGGGCGTCCGCATGAGCAGGCCCTGCTGGATGAGGAACGGCTCGTACACGTCCTCGACCGTCTCGGTGGGCTCGGCAACGGCGATGGCCAGGGTGCTGAGCCCGACCGGACCACCACCGAACAGGTCGCACAGCGCGGTGAGTACGGCGCGGTCGACCTTGTCGAGGCCGAGCTCGTCGACGCCGAACACGGCCAGGCCGTCGGAGGCGACCTCGCGGTCGATGCGGGTGTCGGCCTCGACCTCGGCGTAGTCACGCACCCGGCGCAACAGACGGTTGGCGATGCGAGGAGTGCCACGGCTGCGTCGGGCGATCTCATGGGCGCCTCCGGCGTCGATGTCGGCGGCGACGATGCCGGCCGCACGCCTCACGATGGACTCGAGGTCGGCGACGTCGTAGAACTCGAGGCGGGCAACGAGGCCGAAGCGGTCACGAAGCGGACCGGTGATGAGACCCGTGCGGGTGGTCGCCCCGACGAGGGTGAACCGGGGAAGGTCGAGCCGGATCGAACGGGCTGCGGGACCCTTGCCCAGCACGATGTCGAGCTGGAAGTCCTCCACCGCCGGGTACAACACCTCTTCGACGGTGCGGCTCAGCCGGTGGATCTCGTCGATGAACAACACGTCGCCCTCACCGAGCTTGGTGAGGATGGCGGCGAGGTCGCCGGCGCGTTCGAGCGTCGGACCCGACGTGACGTGGAGGTGCACCCCCATCTCGTTGGCGACGATGCCGGCGAGGGTGGTCTTGCCGAGACCGGGCGGACCGGCGAACAGCAGGTGATCGGCCGCTTGGCCTCGGCGGCGCGCCGCTTCGAGGATGATGCGCAGGCGGTGCTTGAGCTCGGCCTGACCGACGAACTCGTCGAGGTCGCGGGGCCGAAGGTTGGCGGCGTCGATCGCCGCTTGACCGTCGACGTCGCGCACGTCGAGGCCGTCGGCAACCACCGCGTCGAGCGAGTTGAACTCGGGGTCGAGGAGTTCGTCTCTCACGCGAGCCCCCTCACGCGACCGCGAGCTTCTGCAGGGCCTGTCGCAACAGGTCGGAGGCGTCGCCGTCGAGCGGCAGTTGGCCGACGACGCCGGCGATCTCCTCGTTGCCGTAACCGAGGCCGACCAGGGCGTCGCGAACGTCGGCGTGGGCCGAGGGGCCGGTGGCAGCCGACGGCGACGCACCGTCGGCGGCGAGCGCCCGGAGGTCGACGTCGCCCGACCCGTCGAGGCGTGACTTCAGCTCGACGAGCAGGCGTTGCGCCGTCTTGCGCCCGACGCCCGGCACCAGGCAGAGCGCCGACACGTCGTCGGTCGCGATGGCGAGGCGGAGCGCCCGCGGCGAGTGCGTCGACAAGATCGCGAGACCCAGCGCCGGGCCGACGCCGTGCGTGCCGATGAGGGTCTCGAACACATCGCGTTCCTCGCGACCTGCGAACCCGTACAGGGTCTGGGCGTCCTCGCGGATGTGGTGGTGCACCCACACGAAGACCTCGGAGCCCTCGACGCCGAGCGCACCGCTCGTGGCCGGGGTGGTCGACATCCGGTAGCCCATGCCGCCGACCTCGACGGTGACATCGGTACCGGTGCGGTCGAGCAACGTGCCCCTCAGCGAGCCGATCATCGGCGCCCCCTCATCGGACGGTCACCATGGACGGTGCGTAGGCGACGTGGCAGAGGGCCACGGCCGCGGCATCAGCGGCATCGGCGGGACGCAGCACCGCGCTGTGACCCAACAGTCGGCGAACCATCTCCTGCATCTGCTCCTTGTCGGCGGAGCCGTAGCCGGCCACCGCTTCCTTCACCTGGTTGGGGGAATACTCGATCACGTCGCACCCGCGGCCCGCCGCCTCGGCCATCACGATGCCCGAGGCCTGGCCGACCGACATCGCCGTGCTCACGTTCACCTGGAACAGCACCCGCTCGATGGCGACGGCGCTCGGCGGGTAGTCGTCGAGGAGCTCGCGCACATCGCGCTGCAGGATCGCGAGGCGCTTGGGGGTGCTGAGGTCGACGGGTGTCGTGAGCACACCGACCGCCACCGCCCGGGAGCGGCCGCGAGGGCCCACCGACAGGACGCAGTAGCCGCAGCGGGACAGGCCCGGATCGATCCCGAGGACGAACACCTGTACGAGGCTAGTCGACCTGGAGCCCGGGGGAATGTGACCCATCACAGCGAAACGGGTCAGGTCCGACCCGGAAACGGCCGATAGCTCTCCAAATGGCTGACCAGACCGCACTCCCTCCCACGGTGTCGCTTCGCGGCGTGGGCCACCGATTCGGCGACGTCCAGGCGCTCGACGACCTCACCTTCGACGTGCCGGCCCGGCGCATCACGGTGCTCCTCGGACCCAATGGCGCCGGAAAGACGACCGCCATCCGATCGATCACCGGGGCCCTCTCGCCGAAGACCGGCGACATCTCCGTGTTCGGCACCGATCCCCGCGGCGAGGGCGACCAGGTGCGGCCCCGTTGCGGCGTCGTCTCCGCCAAGCCGGCGCTCTACGACCGGCTCTCGGGCTACGACAACCTCCTCTACTCCGCGCAGCTCTACGACGTGCCAGCCGCCGGACTGCGCCAGAAGATCGTCGCTGCCGCCGAGCGGTTCGGCATCGCAGATGCCCTCGACCACCAGGTCGGCGGCTACTCGACCGGCATGAAGACCCGCCTGGCCCTGTCCCGATCGACGCTCCACGATCCCGATCTCCTGCTCTTCGACGAGCCTACGTCGGGCCTCGATCCCGAGAGCTCGCAGGCCGTCCTCGACCTGATCCGCGAGATGACGAACGACGGTAAGACCGTCGTGATGTGCACCCACCTGTTGGCCGAGGCGGAAGGCCTCGCCGACCACATCGTGGTGATGGAAGCGGGCCATGCGCTGTGCACCGGCACCCCCGACGAGCTCACGGAGCGCTACCTGCCGGCGGCAATGGTCGTGCTCGACGCCGAGGCACCCGACCAGCTCGACCGCCTCGCCCACATGACCGGGGTCATCGGCTACGACCGCACCGACGTGGCCCGCATCGAACTCGACGGCTTCGGCCGAGTGCCCGACCTCGTGCTGAGCCTCGCCCGCGACGGGGTACGCCTCACCCGCGTCGAGCCCCACGTCCCCACCCTCGAGGACCTCTACTTCGCCGTACGTCGGGAGCGAACCGAACTCCTTGCCGGGCGTCCACTCCCGACCCTCGACACCCCCGATCCTCAGGGTTTCGGTCGCGCCAACGCCCGCTCAGCGGGCGTTTCGACGACCGAAACGGTGGGGGCCGGCCACGAGGAGGTCAGCGCATGAACTGGAAACGCATGTGGATCGTCGCCCGCACCGACCTCAAGCAGCTTGCGCAGGCCAAGGACTACTGGGTCCCGATGGTCGCATTGGGGGCACTGTTCTTCCTGGTCGTGCCCGCCATCCTGCTGCTCACGATCACCAAGATCGGCAACGTCGAGATCGTCAACCAGATCTCCAACACCCTGAAGGTGCTGCCCAAGGCGGCGCAGTCCCAGATCAGAGGGACCACGCCCGAGGGCAAGACGAGCTTCGCGCTCGCGGTGTTCCTGTTCGCCCCCGTTGCGGTGGTCGTCCCCCTGACGATCTCGACGGCGGTCGGCGCTGCGACCATCGTCGGCGAACGCGAGCGGGGCACCGGCGAGTTCCTCGCCCACTCCCCCGCCTCGGCCCGCGAGATCTACCTCGGCAAGCTCATCGCCAGTCTCGTCCCCGGCTACCTGACGACGATCGTCGGGTTCGGCCTGTACTCGGTGCTCGTGAACGTGATCGCCGGTCCCGAGGTCGGCGGCTGGTTCTTCCCGACGGCGCAGTGGTGGATCCTGATGTTCTGGGTCATCCCGCCGTTCCTGGCGTTCACGCTGTCGCTCGTGCTGCGCCTCTCGGCACGGGTGAAGTCGACCGCGGCTGCGCAGCAGGCCTCCGGCCTCGTGTCGCTGCCGCTGATCATGATCGCCTACGGCCAGAGCTCGGGAGCCTTGTTCGGCGCCCAGGTCTCAGGGTTCTACGTCGGCCTCGTCGCCTGGGTCATCGCCATCGTCAGCCTCAGTCGCGGCGTCCGCTCGGTCACCCGGGCCCGCCTCCTCGGCGTCGCCAACGAGGTGTAGGCCGCACCGACGGCGACGGCGCTACGTGCTCACGCTTCGGCGACGAGTTCCTGGAGCGGACGGAAGCCGCTGCCCGGCCCGATCGAGCGGTGCGCCCCGACCACAACACCGTCGGCGTCGATGACGAACGTCGAGCGGCGATAGAGGTCGAGCAGACCGAGGATGCCGAACGCCCGGCCGACCGACTTGTCGACGTCGCTCAACATCGGGAACGCGAACCCGCCGTGCGCCTTGGCGAACAGCTGGTGGCTCTCGGGATCCTGCGGGCTGATCGCCACGAGCTGGATGCCGTCACGGTCGAGGAGCCCGATGTTGGCCGTGTAGCTCAGCAACTGCTCGGTGCACACCGGCGTGTTGTCGGCCGGATAGAACGCCACGATCAACGGCGCGCCGGCGAACTCGCCGCTCGTGAAGTGACGCCGCTCCCCCGTCGAACCATCGATGCCGTCGAGCTCGAACACCGGCGCACGGTCGCCGACGCGGAGCACCGGTGGGTTGCCCGGATCGTCGGGGCCCCCGTCCAGCGCCGGCGCCGCTTCCCCGCCCGGCTGACTAGTCAAGCTCGGCCATCAGGGCGTCGGGGATGTCGAAGTTGGCGTAGACCTCCTGGACATCGTCGTGGTCGTCGAGCGCCTCGATGACCTTGAGGATGGCCTTGGCGGTCTCGAGGCTGTCGATGGTGATGAGCGACGACGGGATCATCGTCAGCTCCGCCGACATGACCGCGTATCCGGCGGCCTCGAGCGCAGACGACACCTCGTGGGTGGCCGAACCGTCGGCCACAACATGCCAGTTGTTCTCGGCGTCGCGGGAGATGTCCTCGGCGCCCGCCTCGAGCGCCGCCTCCATCAGTTCGTCCTCGTCGACAGCGCCGTCGACCGTGACGATGCCCTTGCGCTCGAACTGCCACGCCACCGCGCCCGGCTCGGCGATCGAGCCGCCGTTCTTGGAGAACACCGAGCGCATCTCGGGGCCGGTGCGGTTGCGGTTGTCGGTCAGCACCTCGACGTACACGGCGACACCACCGGGCGCGTAGCCCTCGTAGTTGACCTCCTGGTACTCGACACCCTCGAGCTCGCCGGTGCCACGCTTGACGGCACGTTCGATCGTGTCGAGCGGCACCGAGGCGGCCCGCGCCTTCTGGAACATCGTGCGGAGCGTCGGGTTGGATTCCCGATCACCCCCGCCGGCACGAGCGGCAACCTCGACCTGCTTGATCAGCTTCGCGAACTGCTTGCCGCGCGCCTTGTCGGTCGCGCCCTTCTTGTGCTTGATCGTTGCCCATTTGGAGTGACCCGACATGGAAGAGTCTCCTTCTACGAACTGGTGATCGCGTCGAGGAACAGACGGTGCAGGCGATCATCGGCACCGAGCTCTGGATGGAACGTAGTGGCCATGACGGCCCCCGCGCGTACGAACACCGCATTGTCGCCGACAGCGGCCAACACCTGCACACCGTCACCCGTGCGCTCGATGATCGGCGCCCGGATGAACGTCGCATGGAACGGCGCATCCAGGCCGTCGACGTCGATCTCGGTTTCGAACGAATCGATCTGGCGGCCGTACCCGTTGCGCCGCACGTCGATGTCGAGTGTCTCGAAGTCGCGTTGGTCGGCGCGCCCGTCCGCGATGTGGCTCGCCAGCATGATGGCTCCGGCGCACGTGCCGAACGCTGGCATGCCGGCGGCGAGCCGCTCGGAGATCGGCTGGAACAGACCCGTGGAGACGGCCAGCTTCGACATCGTGGTCGACTCGCCACCGGGGATCACGAGCGCGTCGACACCGTCGAGGTGCTTCGGTTGCCGGACCGCGATCGTGCTGGCCCCGAGGCCTTCCAGCATGCGTTGATGAGCAGCGAAGGCGCCCTGGAGTGCCAGCACCCCGATCATCAACGATGGCCGGAGGCCACCTTCGCTAGGCACGGTCGCTTCGCTCCCTACTAACGCTCCGGTACCTCCGGCGAACTCGCCGACGGTCTCTCACCAGCCCCGATCGGCGAACGTCGTCTCGAGGCCGCCGATCTCGAGGCCGGCCATCGACTTGCCGAGCCCGCGGCTGACCTTCACCAAGATGTCGGCGTCGTCGAAGTTGGTGGTCGCCTCGACCACGGCCTTCGCCATGATGTCGGGGTGCTCGCTCTTGAAGATGCCCGAGCCGACGAACACGGCCTGGGCGCCGAGCTGCATCACGAGCGCGGCGTCCGCCGGGGTCGCAATGCCGCCGGCGCAGAACATGGGGACCGGCAGGACCCCGGTGTCATGGATCTCCTGCACGAGGCCGAGCGGGGCCTGCAACTGCTTGGCCCATTCGAACAGCTCGGCGGGATCGGCCTGCGTGATCTTGCGGATGTCACCGAGGATCTGGCGGAGGTGACGAACCGCCTCGACGATGTTGCCCGTGCCGGCTTCGCCCTTGGAGCGGATCATGCACGCACCCTCGGAGATGCGACGGAGCGCCTCACCCAGGTTGGTGGCACCGCACACGAACGGCACGTCGAACGCCCACTTGTCGATGTGATGGGTCTCATCCGCGGGGGTCAGCACCTCGGACTCGTCGACGTAGTCGACCCCGAGCGCCTGCAGGATCTGCGCCTCGGCGAAGTGACCGATGCGGGCCTTGGCCATGACCGGAATGGTCACCGCCGCCTTGATCTCCTCGATCATCTGCGGATCGCTCATGCGGGCGACGCCGCCGTCGCGGCGGATGTCGGAGGGCACCCGCTCGAGGGCCATGACGGCGCACGCACCGGCGTCCTCGGCGACCCGCGCCTGTGCGGCGTCGACGACGTCCATGATGACGCCACCCTTCAGCATCTCGGCGAGGCCGCGCTTGACCTGGACGGTGCCGCGAAGCGACGAAGGAGCGACCGGGGAGGCTGAATCAGTCATGGCGCCAGTGTATCGCTCCGCCTGAGGCCCTCCGAAGCGAGTAACGGCGGTACGCCGTCACCAGTACCGCGGCCGAACGACCCGACCCGACCGATCAGCCGGCCAGCATCGAGGCCGCGACCTCGGGCGACATCGGCGCCGCCGTGGCACCGTCGGTGAACTCGACCCAGGTTCGCCCCGGGGTCAGCCGGATCGGCTGGCCGTCGGCGCCCGTGAGCGTGATCGGCTCGAGCTGGGACGGACGGTTCCACGTGCCGGTGACCGCGGTGCCGCCCGCACCGAGGACCGTCACCTTGCCGGTGCCCTCGGTCTTCGCCGTCGGCGTCTTGGAACCGCCCCGGTACTGGATCTCCATGATCACGACGTTCGTCGCGTTCGCCTGCCCGGTGCCCTCGGTCTGGTCGCGCTTGTTGTACTGCCACCGGAGCCACTGATTGCCGGCGGGGTCCCACACCCACGCCGACGGCGTGTCGCCGACCTTCTCGGTCACGCCCGGCATCGGGATCGCACCGGCGTTGGTCTCACCCTCTCCGAGGTACTGGAACACCTTGAGCGGCGGACCCTGGTTGGGTTCGGCGTATGCGAACAGCTTGTCGGTCGACGTGAACAGGTTGTGCGGTGCCTTGCGGCCCTTCTTGCGGAAATAGTCCTTGGGGTGCTTGTCCCAGTTGACGTTGACGACCCACTCGCTGCGGTACACGTCACGCACGACACCCTCGTTCGCCCCCGACCAGCCGAAGAGCGGCTTGCCGAGGAGCGCCAGGATGGGCGGGTCGCTGTAGCGCGCCGAGCGTGTCGGGCCGATCTCACCGGCGTCCTGGCTGTGGAACACCGCCATCAGCCGGCTGATGCCCTCCACCTTGATCTCGAAGACGATGTCGGCCTGGTTGAGGCCCTCCTGGGGCATCGCGTCGACCGAGTTGTCGATCTTCACCGCCAGCGCCGGACGAAGGAGCTTGACCGCAGTGGCGTCGTCGATCGGCAGGCCGGTCAACGGCGCCGTTGCCGCCACTACCGGCACGGCGGTCGTGGTCGTAGTCGCCTCGGTGGTCGTGGTCGACGTCGACGTGGTCGTCGTGGCCGGAGGATCGGCCTTCTTGTCGTCGCCGCCACAGCTCGTCGCCATGAGCAGAGCCACGGCGCAGCAGGCGGTCGATCGAAGCGTGAGGTTGCGAGGAGATCGAGACATGAGGCCCGCGAGGCTAGTCCGATGACGGAGGGCTACAGCTCCGCCATGAGCGACGCGCGCTGGTCGATCGGCGCCCCTCCCCCGAACAGGGCAGAGAGTTGGTACGCCGTTGTGTCGGTGTCAGCCGCCTCGACCAGCGGGTCGGCGAGCCACAGGTGGGCCGTGCCCCACGTCGCCGACTCCACGCCGGTGCCGAGCGCCTCCATCTTCTCGAGCGCGGAACCGAGGCCCGGAGGGTACCGGGTCATGTCGATCGCGCCCAGGTCCGACAGGAACTCGCGCTGGTCGCCGAGCACCCGTCGCAGCCGGCCGGCGCGCCACCCGGCGAGGAACGCGACGTAGCCCATCGGGCGACCGGGACGCCGCGGGCCGTTGCGCACCAGTGGACCGCACACCAGCATCGCTGCCTGCGCACCCAGCTCGGCATCGTGGCTCCGGAGGCGCACCAGCGCCTCGGCGAGCACACCCTCGAGTTCGACGCGGTCGAGCTGCTCCAGCAGACCGGTCGTGGCAATGACCACACCCTCGTCGGGCGGCCCGTAGACCGCGAGGTTCGGGCGGGCCTCGTCGATCACCTGCAGCGTCGGCATGACCGACCCCGAGCTGATCGACAACCCTTCCATGAGGTTGTGGTAGCGGGGGAACTCCGGCTCGGGAGCGGGGCGGGCCGCGAACACGGTCGCGAGCCCCGCCGGCGCCGACTTGGGGAGGATGACGGCGACGATCACACCGGACAGCACCCCGGCGACGAGACCGATCCACCAGGTCGCCACCAGACCGACGATGACGCCCACCACGATCGCTGTCGCGAGCACCTGCGGCACGACGAGGAACTTGGTGGCCTCGCGATTGCGGTCGGTGCGGTCGAGGAGCGTGCGCGCTTCGATACTCATGACAGGACCGTCCCCCTCGCGGAACTCATGCGCCGAAATCGACCGCGACGTTGCCCCGCGACTGGTCATCGGCTTGGAAGTACTGACGTTCCTCGAACTTGAACATGTTGGCCACGACCACGCTCGGGAACGACTGGATCTTGGTGTTGTAGGCCCGGACGTTGTCGTTGTAGTACTGCCGGGCGTAGGCGATACGGTCCTCCGTCGAGCTGAGTTCGGTCTGCAACTGCTGGAAGTTCGTGTTGGCCTTGAGGTCGGGGTAGGCCTCCGACAGGGCGAAGACCGACTTGAGCGCACCGGTGATGACGTTCTCCGCTGCCGCCTTGTCCTCGATCGAGTTGGCCGACATGGCCATGTTGCGGGCCTGGATCACGGCCTCGAGCGTGCCGCTCTCGTGCGCCGCATAGCCCTTGACCGTGGCGACCAGGTTCGGAATGAGGTCGTGCCGACGGTTGAGCTGCACGTCGATCTGGGCGTACGCCGCCTCGATCTTGTTGCGGAGCCCGACGAGGCCGTTGTACGTGAACATGAACGCCAACCCGACGATCACGACCAGCGCTATGAGGATCACCAGGACCCAGATCATGTGCTCTCCTCGGACCGCGGCCGACAGAGCGGACGCGATCGCCCGTCCATGATAGGCACGCTCCCCTCGGGACCGGGTTCTCCCTCCACACCAGGGCGATGAGCCCTCCGGCGATCGACCGTCGTGTGCCGCCAGATCTCCCGAGCGCAGATCACGCGAACGCGCCGTGTGAGATCGACGCGCCCTGGACGCGTGATCGCCACCGACCGTGAGCGTTCCAGCGCTCATTTCACTGTCAGGGGTGCGATTTAGGCTCGGTCGAGCGCAGCTCGACTGCGACTCGAACCTCCGGTTCCCCCAACACGAGAACAACCCCGAGAGGCGAACGCGATGCTCCGGAACGACGGACCCCGCGTGATCGAAGCCGAGCGTCCTGCGACGCAGACCAACGTGAGGACAGAACTGGCACGCATCGGCCGGCAGTGGTTGGTGTCCATCACCCGCCTCGTCGAGCTGTCAGCCGAACTCGACCAGTCCGGCGAATGGGCGCTCGACGGCTCCCCCACCTGCGCGCACTGGATCGCGAGCGTGCTCGACATCGAGGTGAGCACCGCCCGCGAGTGGCTCCGCGTCGGACGGGAACTCCGCCGGCTCCCCAAGACGCGGTCGGCCCTCCGGGATGGACGGCTGTCCTACACCAAGGTTCGCTCCGTCACGCGGCTCGCGACGGCCGAGCACGAGGGCGAACTCCTGGACATCGCCGAGCGAACGGCACCGGGCCAACTCGGCACGGCCTTGGCAGCCTGGTCGGCTCGCAACGAGGACGAGGCCACACGGAACCAACGCCATCAGCGCGACCGGTCCCTCACGTGGCGAACCGAGCCCGACGGCATGGTGACCGCATCGATCCGGATGACCCCGGAACAGGCCGCGCTCGTCATCGCAGCGATCGACGCCGAGGTCATGCGGGGAGACGGACGCGAGACCGACCCGAACACCGACAAGAACGCCACCGACGGTGAGATCGACGCGTCCGGGACGCGTCCATCTCACGTTCGGTGGTCGAGCCTGGGCCAGCAACGGGTCGACTCGTTGGTACGTCTCATCGGAGGCGGGGGGTCAGAGGTCACGACCGAGGTCATCCTCCACGTACGAGCCGACGGATGCACGCTCCACGACGGCACGCCGATCGGAGGCTCGATCGTGGAGAGAATCGCCTCGGAGGCCTCGCTGCGGGTCATGATCCACGACGCCGAGTCACGTCCGATCAACGTCTCGGGAACGCACCGGCACCACACGAAACGGCAGAAGCTCGTGGTGAAGGAACGCGACGACGTGTGCGTCGACTGCGGAGGGACGGACTTCCTCGAGTACGACCACGTACCCGACTTCGCCGTCACGAAGCACACACTCGTCGAGGAGACCGACCTCCGGTGCTCCCGGTGCCACAGAGCGCGTCATTCCACCGCCGGCGGTGGCAGATGAGGTCGCAGTTCCCTCAGGCGTTGAGCGCGGCCTCGGCGATGACGGCCTCGTAGAGGACGGTGTACGCCTCGGCCAAGCGATCCATCGAGAACCGATTCGCGCGGTCGCGACCGCTCGCACGCAGGCGGTCGGCCAGCGCGTCGTCGCCGAGCACCTCGGAGATGGCCATGGCGAACGCGGCCGGATCCCCCGGTTCGGGCAGGAGCGCTGCGGCCGGCTCGCCGTCGAGCGGACCGGCGACGCCCACGTAGCCGCTGATCGACGAGGCCACCACCGGTGCGCCGGCCGCCATTGCCTCGAGGAGGATCACCCCGAACGACTCGCCACCGAGCGACGGTGCCACGAACACGCTGGCTGCGGCCATCCGTCGGTTCCGCTCGTCGTTGCTGATGCGGCCGAGCCACTCGATGCGATGGTCGGCAGCATGGCGCGCTTGCAACTCCTCGGTCTCGGGGCCCGATCCGGCGACCCACACCCGCAGGTCCTGGTCGATGAGGCCCACGGCGTCGAGCAGGACCCCCAGGCCCTTGCGCTCCTCGTGGCGCCCGACGAACAAGACCGTCGGGCGGTCGTCGACCGCGCCGTCGGGGCCGGGCGGGTCGACCCACGGCTCGGCCGACGCGAACTGGTCGACCTCGACTCCGTTGAACAGGATCGTCCACGGCTCGGGAATCGCGACGCCTGCCAGGGCCTGCGCGTCCTGGGAGACGGCGACCTTGGCGTCGATCCTCGACCCGAACCAGCGGGCGAGGCTCGACATCGACTTGTACATCGGCTGCTCGCCGGCGGCGTGGAACGTCCCGACGATCGGGGCCGAGCGGAGCATGAGTGCCGTCACGGTCGGGCCGGGCACGAGCGGTTCGTGGAGATGGAGGACGTCGAACTTCTCGTCCCACAGCGCCCGCATGGTGCGCAATTGTGCCTGAGGGTTCGGCGAGATCGGGGCGATGGAACCGTTGGCGGCGTTCATCACCGATGGCCCGATGACCGTGACGCCGCCCTCGGTGGGCGGAGCGTCCGCCGGCGCCAGGATCTGGACGTTGTGCCCACGCTCGCGCAGCGCCCGGGCCAGACCCAGCACCTGGCCCTGCACACCACCGGGCACGGTGAGGCTGTACGGACAGACCATCCCGATGTGCACGACGTCGACCCTGCTCAGCCGCGACGGGGCGGCGGCGTGGTGCCGAGCGCCTCGTAGTCGCTCGGCCAGTTCGGTTGCAGGAGGTGCCATTGCTCGGGTGCCCGGGCGATGAGGCCTTCGAGCTCGGTGGCGAGCACCTGGGTGAAGCGGACGACGTCCTCACGGATCGAGGTCGCTCCGGGCGTCCGCTCGATCTCGATCGGAGGGCGCACGACACCGTGCACTCCACGTTCGGTAAAGTACACGGCGGTGGGCAGCACCCGGCAGCCGCCGCGCAACGCCATCACGGCGGGGCCCGCCGGCAGCGAGGTCGTCTCACCGAAGAAGGTGATCTCGGGTCCGGCGCGGGTGAGGTCGCGGTCGCACAGCAGGCACACGATCTCCTTGTTGGCCGCTGCCATCGCCACCTCGTCGGCGGCGGTGGGACTGAGCGGGATGATGTTCATGCCGAGCGACGTGCGGAACTCGAGGAACCACTCGAACAGTTCGGGTGGCTCGAGCTGCTCGACCACCGCGGCCAGGCCCCAGTTCCGAACCTGGGTGATCCAGAACGCTGCCCATTCCCAGCCACCGAGGTGTGGCAGCGCGAGCACGGGGCCGACGGCGTCGTGCTCCATCGCCTCCTCGATGTGCTCGATGCCCTCGACGGTGAACCCGGCGGCCACCTCGTCGACCGACATTCCGGTCAGACGGAACGAGTCGTAGTAGTAGCGGGCGTAGCTCTCGAAGGTCGCCTGCACCTTGGTGTTGATCTCGTTGCGGGTCAGGTCGCGCCCGTAGACACGGCGTAGGTTCCGCTCGACGATGAGGCGCTTGTCGCCGCCGCGCAGCGCTGCGGCGTGGCCGGCGGCGGCGAGCACGGGGTCGCCGATCTGGCGCGGGGCGCGTTGGGCAAGCGCTTCGCCGAGTTTGTAGGCGCCCACGATCGCTGGACCGGCGGCGCGCTCCAGCGCCGGCGCGAGGGCCTTGCGGGCTGCGGCGCGAGCGGCGCCGATGGGGTCGAGCGGGGCCACCGATCAGTAGCCGCGGCGAGTCCGGGCTCGTTCGCGGGCCTCGGCGCGACGCGCCTGCCAGCGCGCAGCGGCCGGCGACGGCGTCGAGGCACGGGAGCGACGACGGGCGGCAGCGGGACGGGGCATGGGCAGCGGCTTCGAGGCCTGGTTCCACACCTTCACAAAACGCTGGATCGCGGTGGCCATGTTGAGCACCACGAGCACCACGAGGGCGGCAATGAGGAACCGGTCGAAGAGGAGGCCGGCACCGAGGATCACGAATCGTTCGGCCCGCTCGACGAGGCCACCGCGGGCGTCGAGGCCGAGCGCGTCGGCCTTGGCGCGGATGTAGGACGGCAGCACGGCCGTACCGAACGCAGCGAAGGCGAGCACCGGGAGGTATCGGCTCTGGTCGGTCTGCGAGGCGAGGTACCAGGCGACGCCACCGAACAGGAGCGCATCGGTGACGCGGTCGCTGACGGAATCGAAGAAGGCGCCGCGCTGGCTCGACGTGCCCGAGGCCTTGGCCACGGCACCGTCGAGGGTGTCGGGAATGCCCGTGAGTGCGAGGAGGATGACACCGAGGCGGAGCGCGCCGGCCCCGACGGCGATGGCGCAGGCGACCGACATGGCCAGGCCGACGGCGGTGATGGCGTCGGCGGGGATGCCCGCGCGCTTCACGCTCATGCCGACTGGCTTGACCCAGGTCTCGATCTGGCCGCGGAAGCGTCCGTCGAGCATCGTGACTCCTTCAGCTGTCGTCAGCGGGTGCTAACTGCAGCAAGCATAGGGGAACGTTCATTCAGCGTACAGCCACTGCCGCGGGCGAGTCCGGCACTGTTGCCGCATCGACCCACCTCGACCGTTGAGCTGTCGGTGAATCCGGCCACCGGAGCAGTCAGGAAGCGGAGGTCGCCCAGTCCTCGGGGTTCTGCTCGGCGAACCACTCGACGACCTCGCCGGAGATGCCGTCGACGACGACGATCGCCCGCCGCGACGGCGGGTTGTCCGCGGAGTAGGCCAGCAGGCGCCACACCGGACGCGACAGCCAACCTCGCCACACCATCTGCGCGGACGCGTGGCCGACGGTGAACCCCACGGTGCGGTTGGCGGTCGCGAGCGCCTCCGTCTCGTCGACGAGCAGGGTGCGACCTGCGATGAGGCCGTAGATCGCAAAGCCACCGAGGAACACGGCGACCCACAGGTACCCGTCGTTCACGAGCGGCGAACTGTCGCGCTTGGTGATCCACAACAGGAGGCACACCGCCGAGATCAACAGGTAGATCGCCGCGGGGATACGGCGACGGTTGTTGTTGGGCAGGAGGTAGTCGGCCGACGCCTCGGCGACGTTGAGGTCGGCGGGCAGTTCGTCGACGACGTCGGCGTCATCGATCTCGGGCGTGGACTCGGGGGACTCGGTCACAGCGCCGAGCCTAGGAGGAGACGCAGCGGCGCCCCAATCCGCTCGGGGCGAGGTGTGGACCGGAGCGCACGAATTCCGTGCGCTCCGGTTCAAACCTTCCCGCCGGATCAGTGGTCAGGGCCGCTACCAGACGGCCCGGAGCGAAGCGAGCGCGTCGTCGAGCGACACGGGGAGCACCCTGGTCTCGGCGGCGACGCCGATGAAGTTGGCGTCGCCGGTCCAGCGCGGCACGCAGTGCACGTGGAGGTGATCGGACTGGCTGCCGCCGGCGGCGGCCCCGAGGTTGACCCCGACGTTGACGGCGTCGCACCGGAACGCCGCCTTGAGCGCCACCACCGACGAGCGCACGAGCGCCCACAGCTCGATGTGCTCGTCGTCGGTGAGCGCTTCGAGGTCGGCGACACCACGGTTGGGGAGCACCAACAGGTGCCCGGAGGTGTAGGGGAACTTGTTGAGGAGCACGAAGCAGGTGCGGCCGCGGTGCAGCAGGTGCTTCTCGTCGTCGGTCCCGTCCGCGGCGAGGATGCGCTCGAAGAGCGTGCGTCCGTCGGTGGGCGCGTCGGAGCGTGACTCCACCGACGACGTGACGTAATTGGAGCGCCAGGTGGCCCAGAGGTGGTCGAGCGGCATCGTCGGGACCGAACCCTCAGACGCCGCGGAAGTCCGCGACCTCGGCCGTGACCCGTTCGGTGAACGCCGCGACCGCGACGTCGCGCTCGACGTCGTTGCCTCGGGCGTTCACGCCGACGGTGCCATTGGCGACATCGTCGTCGCCGACGACGAGGACGTAGGGCAGCTTCTCGCCCTTGGCCTTGCGGATGCGGTTGCCGAGCGATTCGTCGGCCCACACGATGTCGGCGCGCAGGCCGACGGCCTTCAGCGACGACAGCACCTCGGACGCGTAGTCGGCATGGGCATCGGCGACGGGGAGCACCCGCACCTGCACCGGGGCGAGCCAGGTGGGGAGCGCACCCGCGTAGTGCTCGAGCAGGACCCCGAAGAAGCGCTCGACCGAGCCGAACAGCGCCCGGTGGATCATGACCGGCTGCTGACGGGTGCCGTCGGGGGCGATGTACTCGATGCCGAAGCGCTCGGGCAGGTTGAAGTCGAGCTGCAGCGTGGACAGCTGCCAGCTGCGGCCGATGGCGTCGCGCACGTCGACGTCGATCTTGGGGCCGTAGAACGCGCCGCCGCCGTCGTCGACGATGTAGTCGAGCCCGTGGGCATCGAGCGCTGCCCGGAGCCCGTTGGTGGCCAGCTCCCACAACTTGTCGTCGCCGACCGACTTCTCGAGCGGCCGCGTCGACAGCTTGGCCTGGAAGTCGGTGAAGCCGAACGAGCGCAACACGTCGAGAACGAAATCGAGCAGCGACGCGAGCTCCTCCTCGACCTGCTCGAGCGTGCAGAAGATGTGGCTGTCGTCCTGGGTGAAGCCGCGGCTCCGGAGCAGACCGTGCACGGCCCCCGACAGCTCGTAGCGGTACACGGTGCCCAGCTCGAACAGCCGCAGCGGCAGGTCGCGGTAGGAGCGCTGCTGCGACCGGTACACCATCACGTGGAACGGGCAGTTCATCGGCTTGGGGTAGTAGGTCGCGCCGTCCATCTCCATGGGCGGGTACATGGAGTCGGCGTAGAAGTCGAGGTGGCCCGAGGTCTCCCACAGCACCGACTTGGCGATGTGGGGGCTGAACACGAAGTCGTAGCCGCCGTGCTCGTGGCGGAAGCGGGAGTAGTCCTCCATCGTCTTGCGGACGAGCGCACCCTTGGGATGCCACACGGCGAGGCCGGGCCCGAGCTCCTCGGGCCACGACACCAGGTCGAGGTCGTGGGCGAGGCGGCGGTGGTCGCGCTTGATCGCCTCCTCCAGACGGTGCAGGTGCGCGGCGAGGTCCTTCTTGTTGGCCCACGCCGTTCCATAGATGCGCTGCAGCATCGGGTTCTTCTCGGAGCCCCGGAAGTAGGCGCCGGCGACCCGCATGAGCTTGAAGTGGCCGAGGCGACCGGTGGACGGCACGTGCGGACCGCGGCACATGTCCACGAACGCCGGCGTGTTGCGATAGAAGCTGATCCGCTCCCCCGCCGACACCTCGCCGTCGGCATCGTCGCCCGACGCCGCCAGGTCCATGAACTGCTGCTTGTAGGGATGCGCGGCCATCAGCTCCTTGGCTTCGGGAACCGGCAGCTCGAAGCGCTCGAAGGTCTGGTCGGCGGCGATGATCTCGCGCATGCGGGCGTCGATGGCGGCGAGGTCGTCCTCGGAGAACGTGGCCCCGTCGGGAAGCTCGAAGTCGTAGTAGAAGCCGTCGTCGATGGCGGGGCCACCGGCGAACGTGGCACCCGGCCACATCTCGAGGACGGCCTGCGCGAGCACGTGGGCGGTCGAGTGCCGGAGATGTTCGAGGGCCTCGGGATCGCGGTCGGTCACGAACTTCACGGTGGCGTGGTCGGGAAGGGGTGCGGCCAGGTCGTGGGGCTCGCCGTCGACATCGACGACGAGCGCTGCCTTGGCCAGGCCCGGACCGATCGACTCGGCCAGGGTGGTGCCGGTCGCGCCCTCGGGGAGGCTGCGTTCGGAACCGTCTGGGAGCGTGATCGTGATGTCGGACATGGCGAGCATGCTACCGGCGCCCCTTCGAGCCCCCGTGCAGTTTGCCCAACCCCCGAGACGAGTTGGTGACACACTGTTATGTACCCTCCTCTCACGTAGCCACCGGCCCGGAGTGTGATGACCATGTCTCGTAGGTTCCGCTCGATCCCACTCACGCTGGCGACGGCAACCCTCGCGCTCGTCGCCACCGCCTGCCCGACCGATCCGCCGGCACCGTCCCCGTACCGTGCCGAGCTGCTGTCGCCCGGCAACCGAATCTTCGTCACGACCTCACCTGCCGGGGTCGGCACGATCCTCTCGAACCCGGGCGGCACGTCGGACTTCCCCGCCGACCCGGTCACGGCCCTCGACCTCTACTTCGACGCCACCGGTCTGGGAAACCCGGCGAACGCCGATCGCCTGGGTCGCGTCGACCACCCCGACGGGACGGTGTCCACCGGGATCTACGACGGCAACGGGGTCCTCCGTATCGACTTCGGCCCCCAGACGTCGGGGTACCGCTTCTCCGCCGACGGCTCCACCTTCGGCATCACGAGGTGGGACAACACGGGCGCCTACGTCGACATCTACAACGCGATCGACCTGACGCTCCGCCGTTCGTTCGCGTGGCCCCTCGGCACCGGCCTTCCGACGATCCAGGACTTCAGCCGGGACGGGTCACGACTCATCGTCCGCGGGTACAACCTGTGGAGCATGTCGGAGGACTACGCCCTCTTCACCGCGACGACCACCGGCAGCGACCCGCTCGCCATCGCAGTACCGGTCACGGGCGAGGCCAAATACGCCTACCGGCTCACCGACGCCGGCCGCATCGTCTACTCGGTGTACCGAGGCCTGCTGCGCCCGGCGTTCGAGCTGCGCACCGTCGGCGTCGACGGACTCGGCGAACGCTCGCTCGGACTGTTCGACTCCTACACCGGCTACCCCGAGACGGCGGGCGAGATCGGCGGCGCCCGCGTGCTGGTCGAGATGCTGGTACCGGGCACACTCGACCGGACCGAGATCGTCGCCGTCGAGGACTCGCCCACCGCGACGCGCACCGTGATCGCTGGGCCACTGGACGGCAACAGTCAGCGGTTCTCGCGCCTCGTCCTCGCACCTGACTGACGCGAGGCGGCGGCGCGCTGAGATCAGCCGCGGCCGGGTCCCGATGGCGCTGTTGGTGGCCGCTGTCGAGGGCCCGGCCGGGGCGACGACGTCGGGCTAGAACGACAGGTCGACGAGCGGCCGGGACTGCAGCACCGCCGTGGACGACCGCGGCTGGGCTGCCTCGGTCGTGAGCGACGGCACCTTCTCGACGAGCGGAGGCAGGGCCTCGACATTCGGTTCGGGCGTCACGATGTGCGTGGACTCCGCCGGCATCGTCTCGTGCGTCTTGGTGGCGTACGTGTCGACGTACTCCTGACCGGAGAGGTCGCGGATCGAGTACATGAGCTCGTCGGTGAGTTGGCGCAACACCAGTCGGTCGTTGGCACGGTCGCGGTAGCGGGACACGTCGATGGGATCGCCGAAACGAATCAGCACCTCCATGAACGGCCGCGGGAACTTGGCGTCGGGCGGCTGCACCTCGACGGCGCCGATGATGCCGACGGGGACGATCGGGGCGTTGGCCCGGAGTGCGATCCGGGCGACGCCGGTGTGGCCCTTGTGGAGCTTGCCGCTGCGGGAGCGGGTGCCCTCGGGATAGATGCCGAACAGCTCACCGCGTTCGAGCACCCCGACGGCGGCGTCGAGCGCCCGCGACGACGCATCTCCACCGGACCGGTCGATCGGGATCATGCCCATCGCCGGGAAGAGGTACTTGGTCTTCCAGTCGTCCATGTACTCGGCCTTGCCGACGTAGGTCATGGCGCGCCCGACCACGAGCGGCAGGAAGAACGAATCGAGCACGGACGTGTGGTTGGGGGCGAGGATTGCGCCGCCGGAGGCCGGCACCTTCTCGAGCCCCTCGGTGCGAACCCGCCACGCGAACTTGAACACGGGGCTCAGGACGGCCTTGGCAAGCCCCTGGATCTGTCCCGCTTCCTTCACCGTCATCGTGTCCCCCTTCCTCGCTCGTCTCGTTGTCTCGTCGGTCCATTGTGCTCAAGATCAAGCACCGATGCTGCGACTTCCGGTGAACAACGTGTGAAGGGGCTCAGAACCCACCATTTCCGAGCCGTTCCTTTACGACTGTCTACCGCGTGCGACCGGGGTCGCGCGTGAGACCCTGTCTCAGATCTCAGATCACCGGACGGTCGGTGACGACACCGAGCAGGGCAGCAGCCTCACTGACCCCGAGCCCCTTCGCCGCCGCACGATCGATCGCTTCGATGGCACCGGGCGTGTCGAGGTCCTCGTCGAGCGCGGCCCGCACCTCGTCGAGGGCGCCGCTGCCGTTGCCGGCGGCAACCCAGGCTCGAAGGCGCTCGTCGTTGGTCGGCATCAGCGAGTCGTTCCACTCCCACGGCTCGCGGTAGTGGTGTGAGACCACCGTCAGGCGGATCGCCCGAGGGTCCCAGTCCTTCACGAGGTCGGACACGAACACCAGGTTGCCGAGCGACTTGGACATCTTCTCGCCGTCCATCGACACCATCGCCTGGTGCATCCAGTGCCGGACGAGCGGCTCGCCGGTCGCCGCCTCGGACTGCGCCGCCTCGCACTCGTGGTGCGGGAAGATCAGGTCGGAGCCGCCGCCGTGCAGGTCGATCGTGGTGCCGAGCTCACGAAGGCACAGCGCCGAACACTCGATGTGCCAACCGGGACGACCGGGACCCCACAGCGAGTCCCACGCCGGTTCGTCGGGCAGCGACGGCTGCCACAGGATGAAGTCGAGCGGATCACGCTTGTGGGGATCGTCGACGTTGCCCCCGCGCTCGGCAGCGAAGGCCAGCATGTCGTCGCGGGTGTAGTTGCTGATCGTGCCGAACTTGGGGAACTTCGAGACCTCGAAGTAGACGGCGCCCCCGGCCTGGTAGGCGTAGCCCTCATCGAGGACCATACCGATGAACCCGCGGATGTCGGGGATGGCCGACGTGGCCCGCGGCTCGGAGTAGCTCGGGATGGTCTCGAGGGTGACCATGTCGTTGTCGAAACGCGCGATCTCCGCCGCCGCGAGGTCGAGGTAGTGCACCCCGATCTCGCGGGCCTTGCCGAGGATCGAATCGTCGACATCGGTGACGTTGCGGACGCACCGCGTCTCGTGGCCCAGGTCACGCAGCCGACGCTGCAGCACGTCGTAGCCGAGGTACGTCGCAGCGTGCCCGAGGTGCGTCGAGTCGTACGGCGTGATGCCACAGGTGTACAGCGACACCACGGGACCAACCTCGAACGGGACGATCTCCTGGCGGGCGGTGTCGAAGAGGCGCACGGCCTCCGAAGTTACACCCCGACCGGCGTTGCTCCGGTAACCCGGATCAGCCGAGGTACCGAAGCGTCAGAGAAGCTCTCGACGGAGTCGGGAGCGAACCTCAGCGCAGGTGGCCGAGGCCAATGAGTCAGATGTCGTCGAGGCCGGTGAAGCGGATGGCGACGCGGGTCTTGTACTTCATGTTGACCTGCAGCAGCACCGCGGCGAACGCCTCGATCGGTGCCGCGTTGGACAGCTCGCCGGCGTCGAGCGGACGCAGGTCGGGCAGCTGGGACACGATGTCGATCGTGGTCGCCGTGGCCGACGGGTGATCGGAGCACACCAGCACGTCGCTGATGCAGGGATGACGAATATCGCCGAGTTCCTTGGCCGGCACGTGGTGCATGGCCGCTGCGACGAGCGACTTCGGCACCGCGGCCTGTACCGAGGCGGCCACCGAACCGCGCGGCGGAACGAGGGGCTGGAACTCGTGGCCGACCTTGGCGAGCGCGTTGGCCATCGAGATGACCACCTTGCCGCGGAGCTGGGTTGCAACCTCCGAGACCGTCACTGCTGCCGCGTCCCACGGGGTGGCGACCACCACGACGTCGGCCAGCGCGGCCGCCTCGTTGTCACCGGCGTTGAGCGGAAGGTTGTAGTCCTCCCACTTGGCGTGCAGCTTGTCGCGGACCTCGAGCGCCCGGTACTTGGACCGCGATCCGATGACCACGTCGAAGCCGGCCGAAGCCAGTCGCACGGCCAAGCCGCTTCCTGCAGGACCCGTACCACCCAAGACGCCGATTTGCATGAGCGAGATTGTGGCGAAGGAACCCCCGCGACGCCAACCTGACGGACGGCTCGTTTCTGACGGCCCGTCAGACCACGTCGGAGACCCGCAGGTACCGGGGGTTCGCGACGCGGACCTTGTCGAGCGCCGTCGCGGCGAGCGCGGTGACGACGTCGTCCCACCGGTCGTCGAGGTCGCCGGCGCGAATCGCGCCGGCGAGCTGGGCGTCGTCGGCGACGCCGAGCGCGGCGAGTCGCCAGCCGTGACCATCCGCGGCGGCGGTTCCAGCGGCGAGTTCCCGCTCGACGATCGCCAGCGCGTTCGCCGCGACCCGGGCGTGGAAGCGGACGCGACCCTCGGTCGACCCCATGACATCGGTCTCGAGGAACTCCCGCACCGCCTCGATCAGTTCGGCGGCCGTGGGGCGGTCGTGGACAGTGCGGGCGGCTGACGGAGCGGGCGGTTCGGTGTGGGGACTGCTCGCCCCCATCAGGGCGAGCGCGTCGTACTCGTTCTCACAGGCGCGCCGGCCGATCGTGGCGAGCTCGACCGAACGGACCGCGCCGCTCAGGTGGCTCTCGGCCTGGACGGCGCAGATGACTCCCCACCGGAGCGTGCCGAACAGCTCCCACCAGTCGAGCTCGGCAGCATCGATGGTGTCACCCGAGACCGACGCATAGCCGTCGAGCAGCTCCTCGGCGGCACCGAAACCTCCGGCGCGGTGCGGGGCACCGAACCGCCACGCCCGGACGCAGAACCAGCCCAGGTCCTCGATCGGGTTGCCGAGGTGGGCGAGCTCCCAGTCGAGCACGGCGGCGAGGCCGGGACGGGGGTCGGTGTCGGGGCGCACGAGGAGGTTCCCGGTGCGGAAGTCGCCGTGCACGAGCGCCACCGGTCGCTCAGGAGGTGGCCGCACCTCGAGGTGACGGAAGCCGGCCTCGAGGGCCGGATGGTGGCCGGAGACGAGGTCGAGCACGTCACGAAGGCGGGCGATGTGGTCGTCGGCGACCAGCCGATCACCGAACGGCGCGACGTCGATCGTGTGGATGCGGGCGAGCGCGGCGCCGCACTCGAACGCGAGCTGTCCGCGGACCCCGGCGAACGCGTCGTCGCTCAGCAGGCGTCGAGGCAGCGCTTCACCGTCGACACGGTCGCACACCATCCACGGCGCACCCAGTCCGTCGGTGTCCCCGCTGCCCGACGCGACGACCGACGGCACCGCGACGCCGACCGCCGCGGCGGCGCGCAGCAGGTCGGCCTCGAGCCCGACGTCACCGCTCAAGTCGCTCGTGCCGGGGCGTCGGCGCTGGAGGACGTACCCCCGGTCGGCAGCGTCGAACGACCAGGTCTCACGGCTGGCGCCGCCCGACAAGCGGACGAGCCCCGAGACCTCCCCGCCGACGACAGCCGCCAACGCCTCGCCGAGCGCGGCTCCCCGATCGTCACCCATGGTCGCTCCCCCTGTTGGCCTACTCCTGGTCGGACTCGTCGATGATGTCACCGACGATGGCCTCGAGGACGTCCTCCATCGTGACCATGCCCACCGTGTGCCGGTGCTCGTCGCTGACGACGGCGACGTGGCGACGGGCCCGCCGCATCGCCAGCAGCACCTCGCCGAGACCACGCTCGGGCGGGACCGTGAGCATCATGCGGACGGTATCGAGCGGCACCGGCCGGTCGCGCGCGTCCATCGGGAGCCGCAGAAGATCCTTGGCGTGGACGAACCCGAGGACGTCGTCGACGTCGCGACCCAAGATGAGCACCCGGCTGTGCCCGCTCGAACGCATGACCTCCTCTGCGTCGGCCACCGAAGCCGACCGTTGGATCGCGACGATCTCGTCACGGGGCACCATGACCTCCGCCGACGCGCGTTCGAGGAAGCCGAGCGCAGCGGTGAGCAGCTCGTGGTCGCCGTCCTCGAGCAGCCCCTCCTCGCGCGACTCCTGGATCATGAGGCCGAGCTCGGCGGCACTCGCCGTCGACCGCAACTCGTCGGCCGGCTCCACGCCGAACAGCCGTGAGCCGAGGAACGCCAGCCGGTTGAGGACCCAGATGACCGGCCGGAAGATCCACACGAACCCCGACGCCGGGATCGAGAGCATGAGCAGCGTGCGCTCGGGCTGCGCGAGCGCAATCGACTTGGGGACCATCTCCCCCACCACCAGGTGGAAGAACACCACGATCGCGAGGGCGATCACGAGGGCGATCGGCTCGGCGAACGACTCGGGGATGTTCACCGAGTGGAAGAGGCTCACGAGGAACCGGTCCGCTGCCGGTTCGGCCACCGAGCCCAGGGCCAGCGAAGCGAGCGTCACGCCGAGCTGGGTGCCGGCGAGCACAGTGCCGAGCCGGCCCATCGACCGGAGCGCGAGCCGCCCGCGAAGCTTTCCCGACTCCTCCTCGATGCGACTCCGGAGCGACGCCAACAGGGCGAACTCGACCGCCACGAAGAACCCGTTCGCCAGAATGAGCACGATCGCCGCGAAGAGCGTCACGAGCGCCCCTCGGGCTCGTCGTCGGGACGGATCGTCTGCACGAGTCGCACGCTGGCGATCCGGTGGCGGTCCATCTCCAGCACGTCGATCGACCAGTTCTCGTAGGTGAATCCGTCACCGACCTCGGGGATGTGCCCGAGCTGGTCGAGCACGAAGCCCGCGAGCGTCTCGTAGTCGCCCTCGGGGAGCCGGAGCTTGGTCGAGTCGTACACCTCGTCGAGGCTCAGCCGTCCGGCGAGGACCGACGTGCCACCCCAGCTCCACACCGGAGCGCGGTCCGTGGCCTGGTCGTGCTCGTCGTCGATCTCGCCGACGATCTCCTCGAGCAGGTCTTCGAGCGTGATGATGCCGGCGGTGCCGCCGTATTCGTCGAGCACCACGGCGAGGTACACCCGGGAGGCGCGCATCTCGAGGAGGAGGCCGTCGAGCGGTCGCGATTCGGGGACGACGAGGACGTCGGTGCGGAGCTCGACGAGCGGAACGGTGTCGCGACGCTCCGGTTCGATGTCGAACAGGGCCTTCACGTGCACGAGGCCGACGACGTCGTCGAGATCGGCGCCGTAGAGCAGGAAGCGACTGAACCCGGTCTCGGCCGACCGCTGCCGCAGATCGGCGCCGCAATCGGCGACCGACAGGGCCACGACGGCCGTCCGCGGCGTGAGGGCCTCGGCCGCGTCCTTGTCGCGGAACCGGAACGTGCGGGTGAGCAGCTCGACCTCGGCCGGCTGGAGGCTCCCCTGGGCGCCCGACGACTCGACGAGCTTCGCCAGCTCGTGGCGCGACCGGACCTGGCTCAGTTCCTCGGTGGGCTCCACCCCGAGGCGGCGCACGAGCGCGTCGGCGGTCCCGCCGAACAACACGATGACCGGCCGGAACACACCGGAGTACGCGCGCTCGGCGGGGGCAAGGAAGCGGGCGGTGCCGAGCGGGCGTGCCACCGCGATCGCCTTGGGCACGAGCTCACCCACGACCATCTGGACCACCGTCGCGATGAGCAGCGCCAAGAGGACCGACACGGTCTCGGCGTTCGCCGCGCCGACGATCGCCTCGATCGGTGAGCGGAGCAAGGACGCGACGTTGGGCTCGGCGAGCACACCGATGCCGACCGAGCACACCGTGATGCCGAGCTGGACACCCGAGAGGTGGAACGACAGCCGTTTGAGCGACGCCGACACCATGGCGGCGCGCTTGTCACCACCACCGGCGGCGATCTCGACCTCGTTACGGTCGACGGCCACCAAGGAGAACTCGACCGCCACGAAGAACGCTGTGGCCGCCACCAGGACGAGGACGGCCGCCAACCCTAGGAACGCGCTGATGGCTGTGTCCGCCTTCCGGAGTGCATCCGTAGCTGTGGTCGTCGTGTGGTGCCGGCCATGTCAGGATCACGCTAATGCCTCCCATCACGCCGACGACCCATGCTGCCCTCGAGCTCACCGACGTCGGTCTGCGCCGAGGCGACGACCAGGTACTCACCGACATCACGTGGAGCGTGCAACGCGACGAACGATGGGTCGTGCTCGGCGCCAACGGGTGCGGCAAGACCTCGCTCATCCGCATCGCCGCGCTGTACGACCACCCCTCGACCGGCTCGGTCCGGGTCCTCGGCGAGTTGCTCGGACGCACCGACGTCCGGTCACTTCGTCGACGGGTGGGATTCGTCAGCTCGGCGTTCGTCGATCTGGTCCGACGCGACCTCGTCGCTTCCGACGTGGTCATGTGCGCGCTGAACGCGTCGCTCGAGCCGTGGTGGCACCAATACACCGACGACGACCGGGCCCGTGCCGTGGCGTCGCTCGACCGTCTCGGCATCGCCCGACTGGCAACGCACCGCTTCGGGACGCTGTCGAGCGGTGAGCGGCAGCGGGTGCAGCTGGCCCGAGCCCTCATGACCGACCCGGAACTGCTGCTGCTCGACGAGCCGACTGCCGGCCTCGACATCGCCGGCCGGGAGGAGTTCGTGGCGGACCTCGACGCGATCGGTGCCGACGGCACGCCGCTGGCGCTCGTCACCCATCACCTCGAGGAGATCCCGTCGTCGTTCACCCACGT
>CALMLJ010000655.1 GCA_937868025.1 uncultured Acidimicrobiaceae bacterium | reverse complement strand
AGGGCCGGGGTGGTGACGCCGTTCTCCACGTAGCGGCCGATGTGCTCGCGGCACTCCTCGGGCGCCCCCCACACGATGAGGTCGTCGACGAGCTGGTCGGGGATGGCTTCGAGCGCCGCCGTGCGGTCGCCGGCCTTCCACGCGTCCCACATCGGCGTCAGCATCTCGCCGCGGCCCATCCAGTCGTGGAACGCCGCGTAGACCGGCACGTTGAGGTACGCGGCGATCGCGACGCGACCGAACTTGTGGACGAGCTCGCGATCGGTGGTCGGCGCCACGAAGATGCGGGCCACGACCTCCTTCGGCGTGCCGTCGGGCGACGCCGCCTGCACGATGGGAGCGACGGTCGAAACATCGTCGGCGGACAACCAGTTGATGATCGCGCCGTCGGCCTCGCGGCCCGCCATCTTCAACATCCCTTCGCGCAGAGCCGCGACGAGGATCGGCACCCTGCCGTCGGGGACGGGCACGCCGAGCCGGAATCCGTGGCTCGAGAACCCGGTGCCGTCCATGTCGGTCTTGGCGCCCGTGAGGGCGTCCTTCAGGAAGCGCACGGTGTCACGGGTTCGCAGGTAGGGCTCGTCGAAGTCCAGCCCGTTCCATTTCTCGACGATCACGTTCGAGGACGTCCCGACACCGAAGACGAACCGGCCCGGTGCGGCCGCGGCCATCGTCCCCACCTGCTGCGCGAGCGTCGCCGGACCACGGGTGTAGGCCGGCACGATCGCCGTGCCGAGCCGAAGCGACGGAGCCCACACCGACGCCAACGCCAGTGGAGTGAACGCATCGGCGCCGTTCGCCTCCGACGACCACACGTCGGTGTATCCGAGGTCGACGAGCTCCTCGACCCACTCCCGCTGCTCGGGCAGGGGCACGTGGTCGAAGGGGATGGTCATGCCATATCGGTGATCAGCGGAGCGAGACATGCCCGAACCCTAGATCGGCGCCGACCCACCTGTTCTGCCGTCCCACCGGTTCTGATGGCTCACGTCAGTCGTGATCGCGGGGAGGGCGTTGACGGTTGGCCTTGCGCTCCGACTGTTGGCGCTTGTCCTCCAGCCGTCGCTTCTTCGAGCCGAGGGTCGGTTTGGTGGCGACCCGGCGCCGGGGCACGACCATCGCCCGCTGCAGCATCGTCTCGAGACGCTGCAGCGCCGCACGACGGTTCTGGTACTGCGACCGCTGCTCGGAGCTGACGGCACTCGCCTCCGGCCCGAGCTTCGCCACGAGGCGCGCCCGGATCGGCTCGGACAACGACGGTGAGGACGCGATGTCGAACACGACCTCGGCACGGGTGTTCGAGGTGTTGGCGTGCTGGCCACCGGGTCCGCCCGACGCGCTGAAGCGCCACTCGAGCTCGGCCGCGGGGATCACCACACTGCGACTCAGACGGAGGTCCTCGCCGATCTCGACCACGTCGCAGCCCGCCGCTCAGCCGGTGACGACGTGGGCGAGCGGCTGCCCGTCGCGGATCGCCAGAACGTTGGCCACGGCGAGGTCGAGCGAGCGCTCGAGCGTCTCCCAGGTCAGCCATGCGACGTGGGGCGTGACGACCACCCGGGGATGCTCGCTGATCGGGTGCCGGGCGTCCCAGGGCTCGTCGGGGAACACGTCGAGACCGGCACCCGACAGCGTCCCGGCGTCGAGCGCCGCGTGCAACGCGTCGAGATCGACGAGCCCACCCCGAGCCGTGTTCACGAGTACCGCACCCGGTCGCATGCGTGCGATCCGATCGGCGTCGAGGAGCAGCTCGGTCTCGGGCGTGAGTGGCACATGCAACGACACGACGTCACTCATTGCGAGCAGGTCGTCGAGGGGCAACCACCCCGGCCGGTCGGCACGTCGAGCATGGTGGACGACCGTTGCGCCGAGCGCCGTGAGCACCGAGCCGAGGCGCTGCGCGATGTCGCCGTAGCCGACGAGGCCGACCGTCGAACCGGCGAGCTCACGGTTGCGCTCCCCCACGTTCGGCGGGATCGACCAGCCCCGGCCGGAGACGGTCTCGGTGTGGAAGGTCGGCAGTTGCCGCAGCACCGACAGCATCAGCAGGAGCGTCGCCTCGGAGACCGCCGCGGCGTTCGACCCGGGCATGTTGGTGACGGCCACACCACGCTCGGTCGCCGCGGCGACGTCGATGGTGTTCACGCCCACGCCCCACTTGTGGACGATCCGCAGCCGGGGCGCCGCGTCGAGATGCTCGGCGGTGATCGGCGTGAGGACGTGCCACCACGCGTCCATCTCCGGCAGCAGCTCGGCGAGCCGCTCCGGTTGCGTCGGCGAACACACCTCGATGCGCAGGCCGTGCCGGTCGGCGACCTCGGCGAAGCGCTGGACCTGACGGGGGCCCGCCTCGCCGTGGTAGACGACGAGCACCGTCGGTCAGGCCTTGCGAGCCGGCATGTCACCGGACTCGGTGAGCTCACGCACGATGGCGGACTGGCTGGCGGTGGCGAGCAGCCGACCGTCCTCGGCCCACAGGTGGACGAGGCCGTGGCCGAACCCGTCGAGCACCCCGTGCACACGGATGTCGAGCAGCACCCACCCATCGCCGGTGTCGTCCGGACGGTTGTTGAGGATGCGAAGGGTGTTGTCGAGGCTGTTGGCCCGGGTCCAACGGCCGAGCGCCTGGGCGATGCCGAACGGCACGTAGTCGCCGAGCACCGCCAGCGTCGCCGGCGACATCGCAAGATCCGGCATGCGGATCCACAGGGCGGAGTTGCCGTCGGCGGACGGCGTGCCGTCGAGGTCCTCCCACTGCCGCCCCTTGGCCAGGCGGATCTCCATGCGCTCCATGATCGTGTCGCCGACGTCCCATCGCGACGCCCGCTGTTCGCACTGGTCGGGCGTCGGCACGTCGGGGCGGACCGCCCACTGCCCGGTCGCTTCGAGCGGTCGGGTGCCGAGCGCGGCGTTCACCGTGAGGATCTCGCGATCGGCCACGTGGCCGACGACGCGAGCCTGCGTCGTGAAGTGGCCCGAGGTGGCGATCGTGACGTCGACGTCCATGATCTCGCCGGCCATCGCGAACGAGAGGTACTGCCCCGTCGCCCAGATGACCGGACGACCCGTGACCTCTTCCATCGCGCAGATCGCGGCGCCGAGCGCGCAGCCACCGAAGAGGAACCGGCCGGCCGTCGCCAGCCCTGGCACCACTGGGAGGACCCAACGATTGGGGTTGTGGGTCGGCTGCAATCCGAGGAACTCGAGGGCATCCATCGAGGATCAGGCTAGGGGATGCGGAACACCCTCTACGCTCTCGTGCCATGGCTGACACACCCTGGTTGGGCGACACCGTTTCACTCGTCGACGCGTTCCGTTCGGGCGACCGATCACCGGTCGAGGAGCTCGAGGCAACCCTAACGGCGATCGAGACCAGCGAGCTGAACGCGTTCACGACCCTCGACCCCGAGCGGGCACTGGCGGCAGCGAAGCAGGCCGACGTCTCCCAGCCGTTCGGCGGGGTGCCGCTCGGCATCAAGGCGCTCACGCCGGTCGAGGGGTGGGCCAACGACCGCTGTTCGGTGGCCCTGCAGGGCGAGGTCGCCGAGCACACCAGCCTCCACGTCGAACGCCTCCTCGATGCCGGCATGGTGCCGGTCGGGCAGTGCAACGCCAGCGAGTTCGGCGGTCTCAACGTCAGCGTCAACAAGCTGTACGGCGTCACGCACAACCCGTGGCAGATCGGCCGGACCGCCGGTGGCTCGTCGGGTGGTTCAGCCGCCGCCGTCGCCGGGGGCCTCGTCACGATCGCCACCGGCGGTGACGGCGGTGGCTCGATCCGCATCCCGGGCGCGTTCAACGGCCTCATCGGCATGAAGGGCACCGCCGGGCGCATCCCCCGGGGTCCGTTCACCGAGATCCATCCGATGACGGTCGTCACCGGCCCGATGGCCCGTTCGGTGCGCGACGTGTGCCGCTGGTACGACGTCACGACCGGCTTCGACATGCGCGATCCCTACTCGCTCCCGAAGATCGACGGATGGGAACGCGACCTCGGAACACATTCCCTCAAGGGCAAACGTGCGGTGATCGCCCCGAACCTGGGCGTCGCTGTCGTACGACCCGAGGTGGAGGAGCGGGTCCGCGCCGCCGGCGAGGCCCTGGCCCGCGACGCCGGCCTCGAACTCGTCGACGTGCCGGTCGCGCTTCCGGGCCTGGGCTACGAATGGGCGCTCGCCAACCTGTCGCAGCTGCTCCGAGAGCTCGGCGACGCGTATCCCGAGCGCAAGGACGACCTGACCCTCGAGATCGCGTTCGGCCTGCACATCGCGACCGATCAGTTCAACCTGCAGATGATGGCCAACACCGAGATCGCCCGCACCAACGCCAACGAGCGGATGGCCGAGGTGTTCGACCACGTCGACTTCATCATCTGCGCCACCAACCCCGACGTCGCGTTCGCCGCCGACACCTACCTCAACCAGCACGTCGGCGGCCGCCAGGTGGGACCCGAGAACAACGGGGCGCTCACCATCCCGGCCAACATCGTCGGCAACCCGGCGATCTCGGTGCCGATCGAGCAGCTCGACGACCTGCCGGTGGGCATGCAGATCATCGGCCGTCATCACGAGGACCAGCTGTTGTTGGATCTCGCGGCGATCGTCGAGCGCGAGCGTCCCTGGCCGCTCGTCGCGCCCGCGTCGCCCGTCTGAGGTTCAGGAGCGGGCCGAGCCCCGCACGGCCGCCATCTGCTCTCGGATCGTGCGGCTCAGACCCCGTGAGGTGAGCTGGTCGCGCACACCACCGAGCGCGCTCGGCGGGAGATCGGCCGCAGCGATTCGGTCGAGGGCCCCGTTGAGCGCGGTCTCGATGTCGGGGAGCGTCCGAGCACGGGCGCGGAGAATGCCGTAGCCGGCAGCGACGGACGCCGGCACCCCGAGCCAGATCCACGGGGTGACGAGCGACGCCTCGACGGCGGATGCCGTGA
>CALMLJ010000654.1 GCA_937868025.1 uncultured Acidimicrobiaceae bacterium | reverse complement strand
CCCCGTCATCGCCGACGGCGGGTTCTGGTGGCATGACCCGAACCGAACCGAGACGTGACAGCCGAGGAGTACATGTTCAGCGGGGCATTCGACTGCCCGCACTGCGGGGCTCCGCCCATCCGCATTGAGGCCCGCCTGCGGGCGGCCACTGAGGTGACGTGTGAGCGCAGCCACCGCTGGCGCCCCGAAGACCGGCTCGAGATCCTCTTGCGCCGGGACGTCCAGATCAAGGTCGCTGGCAGGCTCTACGCCTGCGACTGCGGCTGCAACGTCTTCCACCTGAACCCCAACGGCCGGTACCAGTGCAATGGCTGTGCCGCCGAACACGAGGGTAGACGTGCCTGATATGGTGGACCCCATGGAGCCACCCGACGTCGTGATCGCCGACACCCGCGTGATCGTCGGCGCCGACGGCAAGGTCGTCGGGATCGGCAGTGCGCCCCCCGTGTTGAACCTCCTCGACCTGCCACAGGTCTGGGTCGATGGCGCCGAGCTCCCCCACGTCCGCTCCGTCGACATCGAGATGAGCTTCGGCCATCCCCTGCCCAGGTACGTCGTCACGGCGACGTCTCCCTATATCGACTACACCATCCGCACGACCCGTCTCACCCTCAAACCCAAGGAGAAGTCCTGATGGAACCCCTCATTCTCACCCCCGAGCACTTCGATCACAACGGCCACCAGTTCATCGCCACCGACGATGAAGGTGGCAAGTGGGTCATCGAGGCCCGCCCCGTCATCACCGAGCAGGGCAAGACCGATCTCAACTTCTTCGCCACCCGCGACGGCGCCCAGATCCAGATCGCCGCCTCGCAGGGCTTCCAGAGCCTCGACGAGGCGATCGACGCCTGCATGGAGGCTGCCTCGTGAAGGCGCTGCGGGCGGCACTGGCCGTCGTCGTGGCCCGCGTGCTGTGGGAGACGGGCGGGCGGCTGTTCGCCAAGGTCTACGACCTGTCGCGCTCCCACCTCGAGCCCGTGAAGTGCAAGCGGTGTACGCCGCACCGATGGATCATCGGCATCGACCGCGCCCACGCCCATCTCCACGAGGTCCACCAGACCGAGATGGACGCCGAGAAGGAGATGGCAAAGGCGGAACAGAAGATCATGCTCGAGAGCATGGGCCTGATCCGGCCGAGCGACGACTGATGGCCTCGGCGGTCGAGATCGCCGAGGTCCTCAGCGATCTGGAGTCACATGGTCACCCGATGGCACCGTGTACGCACTGTGGGTTCGCGATCCTCATCGCGAAGGGCACGACCCCGAAGTGCAAGATGACGGCGGGCTGTCCCGGGAAGCACATCCCGCCGTCGAAGCGGGGGTCGTGATGCCGGACTGCCTCATCGTCGCGGCGATCATCGCCCTCGTCTTCGCTGGCGGCGCCGTCTTGGTGGGCGCCTGCTCCCTGGTGGTGTCAGGACGGTCCAACGAGGCGAGTGATCTTGATGGTGGCCCCGGGTCGTGACCCGTCGTTAACCTCCCACTTCTCGCACGTCCCGAGGCGCACAATGCGGGCGTCATCCTTCAACAATCTCGCGGCTTGGAGGGAATCTCCGACGGCGCGAACGAGCTTGTCGAGGTCGGGCATGGTCGCCTTGGGGTACCGCTTGTACCCCTTGGCGATGTTCGCCTTGGTCATCGGGAAGCGGAACTCGACGGACAGCTCGCAGGGGACGTCGATGGGGGCGTCCCGGGTCTTCGTCGCGATGACGACGGCCCTCAGCTCGATGGCTGCCCTCCAGGCGGGGAGGTAGTCGCTCGACTCCTTCATCCGGGCCTTGCCGCTGCTGCTGATGCCCAGGAAGTCCTTGCTGCCCTGGGGGGCGGGTCGGCCCTCCACCACGAACTCGATCGTCTCCAGACCCACAGGAAGAGTCTACCCATGGCCGAACGTCAGCCCACCGCCCTCGAAACGTCCATCCTCGTCTACGTCGCCCAGAACGGTCCGCTCACCCAGGCGGCCCTCGAGAAGCTGACGAAGGCGAACCGCACGACGCTCTGGCACACGCTCCAGCGCCTCGTGGCCGACGAGCGGATCGACTGGAAGTGGATCGTGCCGGAGTCCCACGACGAGCGCCCGCAGCGCCTCTACCTGCGTCGGTTGTAGTAAACCCTTCGTCGAAGGGTATATCCTTCTGCCGTCCAACGAGTGAGGAGAGGCCGTGGCCGTCACCCAGCCGAAGCAGCGGGGCATCCGCAAGAGTGTCATCAGCACGAAGCTGGACGACGCCACGATCGCCAAGATCGACCAGTTCGCCGAGACGACCGACTCGACCCGGTCCGCCGCCGTCGCGGCACTCGTTGAGGTGGGCCTGGGCAACAAGGGCGAGGTCGAGCGGCTCATCACCGAGAACCACAGCCTCCGGGAGAAGATCGGCAAGGGCCGGGCCGCGCTGCGCTGACACCAGACGCTCCCCTGCCCTATCAGTAGCATCGCCGCATGGCTCAGCGCTCCCTCCAGCCTCTCGAGGCCACCAGCTCGTCCACGCCCCAGGCGTCTGAGCAGATCGTCCGGCTCGAGGCCGAGGACCTGTCCCGCAACACGATCGGGCGGCGCATCACCCCCGGACAGCGCGACGCCTGGCGGTTCTACGACCTCCACGGCGAGGTGCACTACCCGATGACGATCGGCGGGAACCTGTGCGGGCGCGTGGAGCTGGGCGTCCAGGAGCGCCGCGACGGCGTCTGGTACCCCGCCAAGGGGCGCGAGGAGGGCGCCGCGCTCGATCAGGTGACCCAGATCGGCCTCGATGACTTCTTCCGGTCCATCTGGATCAACACCGCGATCGCCGGTGAGGGCGTGATGACCGTCGACAAGGTCATGGGCCAGTACGCGGTCCAAATCTTCTCGAACGACGAGGTGTACCAGGAGTCCGACGGCCGCTGGGTGCGCGTCGACGACATGGGCCGCCGTGAATACTTCGACCTCGGCCAGACCCGGGTCACGCGCTTCTGGCGCCCCCACCCGCGCTCCCGTCGCGCCGCCGACTCGGGCCTGCACTCCGTCCTGAACGAGTGCCGGGAGCTGGAGCTGTTGAAGCTGGCCCTGCTCGCCAAGATCACGTCGCGCCTCGCCTCGGTCGGCATCCTGTTCCTCCCGAACTCGCTGTCGATGCCCAACCCTGACCCCGATGCCGCCTCCGGCACACTGTCGGGCGACCCGCTCGTGCAGATGCTCATCAAGCTGTTCATGGCGCCGATCCGCAATCCCGGGTCCGCCGCGGGCGCGATGCCGGTGATCCTGCGGGGCCCCGATGACGTCGGCGAGAAGATCAAGCACATCGTCCTCGACACCTCCCTCGACGAGGTCGAGGAGAAGCACCGGATCGAGCTGCGCCGAGCGATCGCCAACGGCCTGGAGCTCCCCATCGAGACCCAGACCACCATCACGGACGCCAACCGATGGAACGCCTGGAACATCTCCGAGTCGGCCCTCCGTGACCACTGCCTGCCGGTGTGCCGGGCGGGGGCCTCCCTGCTGACGTCCCGTGTCCTGTGGCCGTGGCTGCGCTCCACGGGGATGTCTGAGGCCGAGGTGCGCAACCGCCGGTTCTGGCCGGACGCCGACAAGGCAGCCCTGGGTCTGAACCGCGCCGACATGGCCCGCCAGCTCTACCTGCTCAACGAGCTCAACCCCGAGGCCCTGCGCGACGCTCACGGGTTCGATGAGTCCCACGCCCCCACCGAGGTGCAGGTCATCCGCGGTCTCGGCGTGAAGCTCAGCATCCCGGCGATGGCCGCCTACGGGATGAACGTACCGCCGGAGATCCTCGTGGCGCCGTCCTCCCCCGCCCCCGGGCCGGGCGGGTACAACCTGCCCGAGGCCCAGGTCGACTCCGGCTCCCAGGTGGGGAACCCCAACAACGGGCTCGATCAGAGCTAGAGCAGATCGGGCCGGTGGGCGTATGGTGGCGCCATGTCTGACCTGCTCGAACTCGCCAACGACGTCACCTTCGGCACGGTCGAGCTGACCGTCGACACGGCCGCGATCCTCCCGAAGGGTGTGATCGCCAAGGTCAACTTCGACCCGCTGATGTGGCTCGATGCCCCGACGCCCGACGGCCGGTACTTCTACGGCAACGGCTTCAAGACCGTCGAGCTCCCCGCGTTCCTCCAGTACAAGGACCAGACCACCGTGGAGGGCGGGCACCACGGCGCGCGCATCTGCGGCTCGCTCCGCGGCGTCGACGTCGAGCAGGCGACCGGCAAGGTGTCCGGCTGGGGCTACCTCATCGACAACCAGGCTGGTCGCGACTGCCTCCTGGCCCTGGACACGAAGTCCATCAAGGGCGTCTCCGCCGACCTGCGGGGTTGCGCACTCGACACCGACGGCACCACGGCGCTCGGCGTGCGCGGGGCCTACGCCACCTCACTCCTCGCCGGGGCCACGATCTGCCCGATGCCCGCCTTCCCCGACACGATGGTCACTGTCGAGCCCGTTGGGGCCATCGTCGCCTCCGGCACGCTCGTCCGCGACCTGAAGCCGCCGCGCGATGCCTTCTCGGACCCCAAGTTCAACCGGCCGACCGGCATCCGCGTCGTGCCGCTCACGTCGGAGTTCGATCAGGTGTTCGGCCACCTGGCGCTCTGGAACGTGCCGCACACGAGCATCCAGGGCCGCAAGGTGTACCCCCCGCGCGATGACGACCTGTCGAAGTTCTACACGGGCGGCTCCGTCCTCTGCGCTGACGGCGCGTTCGTGAAGGTGGGTCGCCTGTTCCTGGGCGACGGCCACCCCGACACGAAGATGCCAGCCCAGCAGGCCCTCGATACCTACGCCCGGACGTGCGACGCCTGGGCGGACGTCCGGGTCGGCAAGGACAAGTTCGGCATCTGGGTTGCTGGCGTCACCCGCCCCGGGATCTCCGAGGAGCTCGTGTACGCCGGGCGCGCCTCACCCCTCTCCGGCGACTGGCGTCCGATCGACGGCCGCAAGCGCCTGGTCGCCGCCCTGTCGTGCAACTTCCCCGGCTTCCCGGTGTACGAGGACGACGTCGATGGGGCCCTCATCGCCTCCGGCCCTCCGCCGGAGCTGGACGACGCCGACGTGCTCGACCAGCTCCACGACGCTGCCGTGGAGGGCGATGCGGCTGCTGCTGCCGCCTTCCTCGAGAACGCCGACCAGCCGCCCGTCGCCGCCCGTCGCCGCCCGGTGATCGTGCGGGGCGACATCCTCTCCCCCACCCGCATCTACGGAGGCTGACGTGCCCGAGGTTCCGGTCAATTCATACATCCGCAACGGGCGTACCGTTCGCGGCTACCGCCG
>CALMLJ010000653.1 GCA_937868025.1 uncultured Acidimicrobiaceae bacterium | reverse complement strand
GTCGAAGCCAACAGCGACATGTGGGCCGCCATCGCCGCGGCGCTCGAGGTCGACAAGGTGACGGTCCTCCGCGCCGACGAGGACGTCCGTGCCGCCGAGCGCGAGCAGTGGGACGACGGGACGAACTTCCTCGCCGTCGAACCCGGGGTCGTGGTCGGCTACAACCGCAACGTCACGACGAACACGATGCTCCGGCGCAACGGCATCGAAGTGATCTCCATCGAGGGCAGCGAACTCGGACGCGGTCGCGGCGGCCCCCGGTGCATGACCTGCCCGGTCGAACGCGACGCGGTCGATGGGGAGGCCTGACGTGGCGATCAACCTGCGCCACCGGAGCTTCGTGAAGGAACTCGACCACTCGCCCGACGAGCTGCGGTTCCTCGTCGACCTCGCCGCCCAGCTCAAGGCCGCCAAGCGCGCCGGCTACGAGCGGCCCACCCTCACCGGCCGCAACATCGCCCTCATCTTCGAGAAGACCTCGACGCGGACCCGGTGCGCGTTCGAGGTGGCGGCGCACGACCAGGGGGCGCACGTCACCTACCTCGACCCGTCGGGCTCCCAGATGGGCCGGAAGGAGTCGACGAAGGACACCGCTCGTGTGCTCGGTCGGATGTTCGACGGCATCGAGTACCGCGGGTTCTCCCAGGACACCGTCGAGACGCTCGCCCAGTACGCCGGCGTGCCGGTGTGGAACGGTCTCACCGACGAGTGGCACCCGACCCAGATGCTCGCCGACGTGCTCACGATGGTGGAGCACTCCAACAAGCATCTCGACGAGATCGCGTACTGCTACCTCGGTGACGCCCGGAACAACACGGCCCGCTCGCTCCTCGTGACCGGCGCCCTGCTCGGTATGGACGTCCGAATCGCCGCCCCGGCCCACCTGTGGCCCGACGCCGACCTCCGCGCCACCGTCGACAAGATCGCGGCGGATACCGGCGCCCGCGTGCTCGTCACCGAAGACCTCGCTGCGGCCGTCGCCGGCGTCGACTACCTCTACACCGACGTCTGGGTCTCGATGGGCGAACCCGTCGAGACGTGGGACGAGCGGATCGCCGAGCTGTTGCCCTACCAGGTGAACGAGGCGGTCGTCCGGCTCACGGGCAACCCTCGGGTGCTCTTCATGCACTGCCTCCCGGCGATGCACAACCGCGACACGATGATCGGCACGGAACTGGCAGCGCGGACCGGGCATTCGGCGCTCGAGGTGACCGAGGACGTGTTCGAGTCGGCGGCGTCGATCGTGTTCGACCAGGCCGAGAACCGGATGCACACGATCAAAGCGGTGATGGTCGCGACCCTGGGCCACTGACCCGGTCAACCGGTCCGGTCGCCGGACCTTCCGCCGGGGCCGAACGTGGCGACCACCAGGAGCCCGGCCACCAGCGCGAGCGCGCCCGGGACGATCGGCGGGGCAGCCCCGACGCCGCCGCTCACTGCCTTCCACCAACGCGTCGCCTCCGACATCGACGCCCAACTCGTGGCGTAACGGAAGTCGAGCGGCCCGCTGTCGTAGTTGCCTTCGACGTGCTCCCACACGCCGAACAGGCTGGCCAGCGAGACAACCGCAGCCAGGACGCGCCCGACGCGCACACCGCCGGGCGCGCCCCGGCCGATCAGCGCGGTCGCGACCAGCAGGAGGCCGGCAGCGAACCACGGGATGAGCTGGATGCCCCCATGCCAGTGGCGACTGGTGGCGAGCTCGACGACGATGCCCACCGTCGCGACGACCACCACGACGAGCACCCCGGAACGGAGCCGGTCACGCTCGGGCGCCGCAACGGGCGCTACCTGGTTCACAGCTCGAGGGTCGCGACGATCTGCTCGAACGTCGCGTCGTCGATGTTGTACTTGGAGAGCTCCTGGCGGAGGTGCGCCCATCCGTCATCGCTGTAGGGGCGGTACTCCTCGACCTCGTGGGCCCACCGCTCGGCGTTGGGGATGCCGGCCGCCTCGAAGGCCGCCGCGAGTTCCTCGACCGAGGCGTCGTTGGCGTTCACCTTGGTCGTCGCACCGGACGCGTCGGTCGTATCGGCCGCCGTGTCGGGAGAGGTCGTGTCGGGAGAGGTCGTGTCGGACCCGCCGACGGTGGTGCTGGCCGCAGCGGCGGCCGTCGTGGCGATCGCGGCGGTGCCGGTGTCGTCGCCGCACCCCACCGTGAGGGCGGGGAGGGCAAGGGCGACGACGGCGAGCGAACGGAGCCGGTGGCGGGCGGTGTCGGGTTGCATGAACCGAACCGTAGGACCGTCGCGAACCGCGGTCACGGAACGCGCCGCAGTTCTTACGAACTCCTTGCAGAAGAGCGGGCGGGCATACTTGGCGCATGACGATCCGCGTGTTTCTGCTCGATGACCACGAGGTCGTACGGCGCGGGGTCGCCGATCTCCTGGGTATGGAGGACGACATCGAGGTCGTCGGCGAGGCGGGCACCGCCGAGCAGGCGATCAGTCGGATCCTCGCCACGGCGCCCGACGTCGCAATCCTCGACGTGCAGCTGCCCGACGGGAGCGGCGTCGAGGTGTGCCGTGAAGTCCGCTCCGTCCGTCCCGAACTGGTGTGCCTCATGCTGACCTCGTTCGCCGAGGACGAAGCGCTCTTCGAGGCGATCATGGCGGGCGCCGCCGGCTTCGTGCTCAAGCAGGTGAAGGGGAGCGACCTCATCGACTCGGTCCGCAAAGTGGCGCGGGGCGAGTCCCTCCTCGATCCGCGGACCACGCAGCGGGTGCTCGAGCGCATCCGCCGCGCTCCCGAGGAGGACGAGCGCCTCAAGGGCCTGACCCCCCAGGAGAAACGCATCCTGTCGTTGCTCGCGGAGGGCCGCACCAACCGCCAGATCGCGGATGAGATGTTCCTCGCCGAGAAGACCGTCAAGAACTACGTGTCGAACCTGCTGTCGAAGATGGGCATGAGCCGTCGCACCGAGGCCGCCGTGTACGCGGCGCGGCTGGCGGAGCGTCGCGGTACGACCTGATCGGTCGGCCGGTTCGGGGGTCGTCGTCGACGTCGGGACGTTCGGCCCTGTCGCCACGGGGTGCACTCTGGCCGAAATGGGCGTGTGATCCGTGTCTTCCTTCTCGACGACCACGAGATCGTGCGTCGGGGTGTGCGGGAGCTGATCGACGGCGAGGACGACCTCGTGGTGGTCGGCGAGGCCGGCACCGGTGCCGAGGCGATCGCGCGGCTGCCCTCGACGCGCCCCGACGTGGCGGTGTTGGACGTCCAGCTGGGTGAGGGGAGCGGCGTCGAGGTGTGCCGCGACATCCGGTCGATGATGCCGGAGGTCGGGTGCCTCATGCTCACGTCCTTCTCGGATGACGAGGCGGTCGTCGAGAGTGTGCTCGCCGGTGCCCAGGGCTACGTGCTGAAACAGGTCGTCGGGTCGGACCTCATCGAGAGCATCCGCGCCGTGGCGGCGGGCCGCAGCCTGATCCCTGCCGACGTGGTCGAGAAGGTTCGCGACCACGTGCGCGCCATCCAGGCTGTGGAGGACCGCATCGCCGAGCTGGGACCCCGCGAGCGGGCCATCCTGGCGCTCCTGGCCGACGGCCACACCAACCGCGAGATCGGCGAGCGCCTGTTCCTGTCGGAGAAGACCGTCAAGAACTACATGTCGAACGTGCTGCGGACGTTGGGCATGCACCGGCGGACCGAGGCGGCGGTGTTCGCCGCCAAGGCGGCCCAACGGCGGGAGAAGGACCTTCGCCTCTGACGGGCGGGCGTCCTTGGACCGAGGATGAAGTGACTCACCCCCGAACGGACCGAACAGATATGGACCCCAACACCGAAGATCGAGATCTGGTCGAACTCGACGAGGACGAATGCGCCACCCTGCTGGCGCTCGAGTCGGTCGGTCGGCTCGCGGTCGGCGACGCCACCGCTGCTCCCGACGTGGTGCCGGTCAACTTCGTGCTCCGCGACGGTGACCCGATCTTCCGTTCCCACCCCGGTGTCCTCCTCGACCGGGTTCTCAGCTCGCCCGTCAGCCTGCAGGTCGACCGGTTCGACTGGTTCCACCGCACGGGCTGGAGTGTGCTCGTACACGGCGTCGCCGAGCTGATCGACCCCGACGTCGCCGGTGCCCTCATCGAGGAGGGCGACGACACCCTCGACACCTGGGCACCCGGCGACCAGCCGGTCCTGGTGCGGGTGAGGGCGGAGTACCTGAGCGGTCGCCGGATCGAACTCCAGCAGATCCCGCTCGACGGACGGGGTTACCTGTGAACGGCGCGGCGCAGCACGGAACGTGGTCTTCGCTTCCGCTGCCGACCGACGGCTCCGACGAGCACGGTCTCGGCCTCATCGACGAGGCCACCTGTGTCCGCCTGCTCTCTCACGGACACATCGGTCGCCTCGGCTTGAGCGTCGGCAGCCTGCCGGTGGTGCTCCCGGTGAACTACCTGCTCCAGGACCACACGATCGTGTTCCGGTCCGAGGACGGCGACAAGACCCGCGCCGCCGAGCTCGGCTCGGTCGCCTGCCTCGAGATCGACCACTTCGACCTGTTCGAACACAGCGGCTGGAGTGTCCTCGCCACGGGCCGTCTGTCCATCGCGCCGAACGATCGAGCGGCGGTGTACGACCGGCTCCCGGTCGTACCGTGGGCGCTGCAGCAGTCGAGTCGCTTCGTCGAACTGTCCGTCGAACTCGTCTCCGGAAGGAGCATCCGATGACCGAACTGCAACTTGACCATGCCGGGCTCGAGATCTTGAACCCGGCCGAATGCCGCGAGCTGCTCGCCTCGACCGCGGTCGGCCGCATTGCGTTCATCGACCGGGGCGACCCCGTGATCCTGCCCGTAACGATCGGGATGTGGGAGGGCGCCGTGGTCTTCACGACGGCGCCGGGCTCCAAGCTCGAGGCGGCGATCATGAACCGGCCCGTCGCGATCGAGGTCGACGACTGGGATGCGGAGCGACACGTCGGGTGGAGCGTGTTGGTGAAGGGCATGGCGATGATCGTCGATGACGGTCGCGAGATCGACAGTCTCGACCGCCTGTCGGTGAAGTCGTGGAGCCGACCCGAGATCCCCAAGGCGTGGGTCCGGATCGTCGCCAACGAGATCACCGGACGCCGGGTCGTGCCGATCAGCAGATGACGGTCGGGTGAACTCCTGTCGCCTCGGGTCGGATTTCGGCGATTCCTCGGTACCGTGACCGGATCGGTGGTGTCCCGAACGAGGAGCTGAGATGACAGTGACGAGCGGGCCGACGCACGGCTCCCATTCGACCATGCCGCAGGCGCCGGTCGTGCCCGGCCCCGAGGC
>CALMLJ010000652.1 GCA_937868025.1 uncultured Acidimicrobiaceae bacterium | reverse complement strand
GAGCGGGTGAGGAGAATCGAACTCCCGTATGCAGCTTGGGAAGCTGCCGTTCTACCATTGAACTACACCCGCGTGGCCCTGGATTCGGGGCACTCGGAGCCGGCGCCCGACCTGCCGTGAAGGGTGGTCATGAGGTTTCGGCCCGCCGCATCGTAGCAGCGACGCGCTCGGTCCCGACGGGGTTGGATCGCGCACGGTGTGACGGAGCGGTGGGAGGACGGCGAACCGATTGCTTGACAAATGCCGTGTGCGTGTACATCATGACGACATGACAACGCCGTATGTCCAAGAGCTGTCCCGTGTCGAGGTGGGTCGATCCGAGTCGTGGACCGACGCCAAGCGGCACTACTACTGGCTCGGTCTCATCGTGCCGGTGCTGCCGCTGTTGGCAGCCGGCCTGGTGGCCGCCACGGGTGCCGGGTGGGGTTGGTGGCTGGGCCCGGTCGTGCTCTACGTGCTGATGCCGATCCTCGATGTCACCCTCGGCCGTGATCACGAGAACCCACCCGAGGAGCTCGTCCCGCAGCTCAACGACGACCACTTCTATCGGTGGTGCACCTACGCCTACCTCCCGTTGCAGTTCCTGTCCCTCGTCGTCGCCTGCGCCTACTGGGCCTGGGGCGATCTCTCGACGATCGACGCGTTGGGGCTCGCGGCCACGGTGGGCAGCGTCGGCGGAGTGGCGATCAACACGGCGCACGAACTCGGCCACAAGCACCCGAAGGTCGAGCAGTGGTTGGCGAAGGTGTCCCTCGCCCAGACGGGGTACGGCCACTTCTTCGTCGAGCACAACCGCGGTCACCACGTGCACGTGTCCACGCCGGAGGATCCGGCCAGCTCCCGTCTCGGTCAGAGCCTGTACTCCTTCCTGCCCCGGACGGTGTTCGGCAGCGTCCGTTCTGCTGTCCGCATCGAGCGTGACCGTCGCCGCCGAGCCGGCGACCGGTTCTTCTCGATCCACAACGACATCCTCAACGCGTGGGCGATGAGCGTGGTCCTGTTCGGAGTGTTGGTCGCGGTCTTCGGTGTGTCGATCCTCCCGTGGCTCCTGCTCCAGGCGTGCATCGGCTTCCTGATGCTCGAGGTCGTCAACTACGTCGAGCACTACGGCCTTCTGCGGGAACGCAAGGAGAACGGTCGCTATGAGCGCTGCCGGCCGGAGCACTCGTGGAATGCGAACAACGTCGCCTCGAACCTCGCGCTCTACCAGCTGCAGCGGCACAGCGACCATCACGCCAACCCGACGCGTCGCTATCAGTCGCTCCGTCACTTCGACGATGTGCCCCAGCTCCCCACGGGCTACGCGGGGATGATGGTGCTCGCGCTCGTTCCGCCTCTGTGGCGTCGGGTGATGGACCCTCGCGTCCTGGCCTTCTACGGTGGCGACGTGCAGCGCGCCAACCTCCAGCCCCGTCATCGTGAGCGACTCATCGCTCGCTATGGGTCCGCCCGGTCGTGACGTTTGCCGCGGCGTCCAAGGCGCTGCTCCGCTTGACGGTCCTCGAGGCGGCGAACCGTCTGGCCGCCGACCGGCCGTGGAGTGCGGTCACGATGGCGCAGATCGCCAAGGAGGCCGGGGTCAGTCGCCAGACGCTGTACAACGAATTCGGCACGCGCGACGAGCTGGCGGCGGCGTACGTGCTGTGGGCGTCGGAGCAGTTCCTCGATGAGGTCGACCGCGAAGTCGCGGCCCACGAAGGTGACCTCCGCGGGGCGCTCGCTGCGGCCTTCCAGCTGTTCCTCGAACTCGCCGTCGAGCACCCATTGGTGCGCGCGCTCGGCGCGACCACCGGAGCCGAGGGCCTCCACGCGTTGGTGGCCACGTCGGCGGGTGCGCCGGTGGTGCTGGCCGCGACCGAACGTCTGGTGGCGATCACCGCATCGGCCTTCCCGTACGTCGAGCCCGTCGAGTCCCGGCGCGCCTGCGAGGTGATCGTGCGCCTCGCGATCAGCTATCTCACGGTGCCGACCGCTGGCGCGGTCGACGCTGCGAGCACCGTCGATCAGGTGGTGGGTCCGTTCCTCGATTCGCTCGCGAGGTCGGCCAGGTAGACCTGGCGCATCGCGAACAGCTGGCGAACGTTGTCCTCGGCGAACTCGTCGAGGCCTTCTCGGAGCTGAGGGTCGGTGGTCGACTGCACCCCGAAGTAGAAGCCGGAGAACGTGGCGAGGAAGCCGGTGACCCGGATGAGTTCCTCGCTCAGCATGAG
>CALMLJ010000651.1 GCA_937868025.1 uncultured Acidimicrobiaceae bacterium | reverse complement strand
TGCCGTTCTTCGTGATCACGGTCGAAGCGGCGCTGCGCGGTGCCGACACCCGTTACGAGGACGCCGCGGCGACGTTGGGGGCGCGTCCGTGGACCTCGTTCCGTCGCGTCACGCTGCCACAGGTCCGGTCCGCCGTGGTCGCCGGCGCCGTGATCGCGTGGGCGCGCGCGCTCGGGGAGTTCGGCGCCACGATCACCTTCGCCGGCAACATCGGCGGCCGGACGCGAACCCTGCCGCTCGCGGTGTACCTCGCGCTCGACGGCGACCCCGGTCGGGCGTTCGCGCTCAGCCTCGTGCTGCTGGTCGTGTCGCTCGCCGTCATCGTGGGGCTCCGTGACCGCTGGCTGGGGCGCGCATGAGCACCGAGGCCGAAGCGACCGGAGCGGTTCCGACGGACGAGCCGGTCGTCCGCGCCGAGCTCCGTTGGCAGCGCGGCGCGTTCGAACTGCACGTCGACCTCGCTGTCGGCGCGGGCGAGGTCGTCGCCGTGCTCGGCCCCAACGGGGCGGGCAAGACGTCGTTGCTGCGCGCCATCGCCGGGCTCGAACGCGGGGCGCATGGACACATCGCGCTCGACGGGACCACGCTGCTCGGCCCCGGGGTCGATCTCCCTCCGGACCGGCGGGGGATCGGCTTGATGTTCCAGGAGCACCTGCTGTTCCCGCACCTGACGGCGCGCGACAACGTGGCGTTCGGTCTCCGGTGTCGTGGGAGGTCTCGGGCTGCCTCCCGTTCGGATGCCGATGCCTGGCTGGAGCGGTTCGATCTCGGGGCGGTCGGCGACCGTCGTCCCGACGAGTTGTCGGGTGGGCAGGCTCAGCGGGTGGCCCTGGCTCGGGCCCTGGCACCGGAGCCTCGCCTTCTGCTGCTCGACGAGCCACTCGCCGCACTCGATGCGACCTCCCGTCACGAGGTCCGCCGTGACCTCCGGCGTCGGCTGTCCGAACATGCCGGCGCGACTCTCCTGGTGACCCACGATCCGATCGACGCGTTCGCACTCGCGGATCGCGCCGTGGTCATCGAGCACGGGCGCGTCGTGCAGCAGGGAACGCTCGACGAATTGGCGCGGCGTCCCCGGTCGGCCTACGTCGCCGATCTGTTGGGCGTGAACCTCTATCGAGGGGTGGTCGCCCGCCCGCCCGCCGGGAGTGCGGTCGAGGCGGGTCGATCGGCGGTCGATCTCGTCGGCGGCGGTCGGTTCATCGTCGCTGCCGCCCCGGTCGGTGACGTCTTCGTCGCTGTGCGACCCAACGCAGTTGCCGTGCACCTCGGTCCGCCCGGCGGCTCGACCCGCAACGCCTGGCCGGGCACGGTGGACGCGTTGGAACCGATCGCAGGGCGGGTCCGCATCCACGTCACCGGCAGCCCGTCGGTGGTCGCCGAGGTGACCGAGGAGGCCGTCGCCGAGCTGGGTCTGCGGGCTGGCGGCGACGTGTGGGTCAGCGTGAAGGCGACCGAGGTCGACACCTATCCGGCGTGATCGGGCCGGACGGTCAGGTGCCGAGTGCCGCTTCGATGTCGGCGGCGATGTCGGCAGGCTTGGTGGTCGGCGCGTACCGCTTCAGGACGTTGCCGTCGCCGTCGACGAGGAACTTGGTGAAGTTCCACTTGATGCGACCACCCAGGAGACCGGCCTTCTGCGACTTCAGCCACTGGTAGAGCGGGTGGGCACCCGAGCCGTTGACGTCGATCTTCGAGAACATCGGGAACTTCACGTCGTAGGTGAGCGAGCAGAAGTTGGCGATCTCGGCCTCGTCACCCGGCTCCTGGTGGCCGAACTGGTCACAGGGGAACCCGAGCACCACGAGCCCACGGTCCTCGTAGGTCTCGTACAGCTTCTCGAGGCCCGCGTACTGCGGGGTGAACCCGCACTTCGACGCGACGTTGGTGATGAGCATCACCCGGCCGCGGTAGTCGGCGAGCGACTTCTCCTCGCCGTCGATGGTGGTGGCCTGGAAGTCGTGGACGTTCGTCACGCCCCGAACCCTACCCCCGAGTCGTCGAACGGACCGCGGGTGTGAGGAGGCCGCTCTCGTAGGCGAACACAACGAGCTGGGTCCGGTCGCGTCGACCGAGCGTGGCGAGGAGGCGCTCCACACGGCGGGCGACGTCGCCGACGCCGATGCCGAGGTTCGTGGCGATCTCGCGGTCGGTGTGGCCGCGCCCGATGCCGACCACCACGATCGCGTCGCCGGTGGAGAGCGCGGCACGCTTCGCTGCCACGTCAGGCCGATCCGGGCGAGAGGGCGTGAGGCGGGCGACGAGCGCCACCGTTTCGGCCGGCCAGGGGATCGCTCCGTCGTCGGCAGCGGTGCGGATCGTCGCTGCGAGTTCGTCGGGTCGGGCGTCCTTCGACACGAACCCGCGGGCACCCTCGCGGAGCGCCTCGTAGACGTACTCATCTCCGCCCGTGTCGGTCAGCATGACGACCCGCGGGCGGGCGACCCCGACGGCGGCGAGGCGGTCGTGTGCTTCGAAGAGCTGGCGGGTGGCGACCATGCCGTCGAGCATCGGCATCATCACGTCCATGAGCACGACGTCGGGGTGCGTCGCGAGCGCGATGTGGATGGCCTCGGCTCCGTTGCCGGCCTCGCCAACGACGGCGATGCCGTCGGACGCGTCGAGGAGCGCCGCGAATCCCGCTCGGAGCATCGGGTTGTCCTCGGCAACGACGACGCGCACGGTGTGGGTGGCGTCGTGAGGCGGCGGGTTCGGGATCACGGCGTCCATGCCGGTGGATCGGCATTCACGGCCGCAGACTGAACCCCCGATCCGCGGAGGGGGCTCTCGGTCGCATGGGTGATTGCACCCGATCGGCACGAAACGCCCTGACCTGCAGTTGACTGTCAGACCCTTCCGATACACTCGAACACATGTTCGACGTGACAGTGCTGACCGAGCTGACGGCGAAGATCGCCGGCCTCGACGAGCACCTCTACGCCGATGACGACCTGTTGGCCGGCGT
>CALMLJ010000650.1 GCA_937868025.1 uncultured Acidimicrobiaceae bacterium | reverse complement strand
GTGCGGAGTGAAGCGCCGATCGGCCGGGCCTGTGAGAATCAGCGGATGCTCATCGTTGGAGGGCGCCTGGTCGACCCGGCTCAGGCGAGAGCGTGGGTCGCGGAGTACCTCAACGGCAAGCGCGGTCAGTACGGCTATCCGTCCTACGACGGCTACGTCACCAACGGCGATCCCCACACGTTGTGTGACGCAGACCTGCTGGCTCCGGTCCTTCTCAACGTGCAGGTCAAGATCAGCTCGTTCGCTGATCTGAGCGCCTGTCGCGAGACGTTGGAGATGGCGCTCGGGAAGTTGCCAGTCGACGTCGACCTTGCCGACGCCCATCAGTCGGTACTCGCCGACGTTGGTGACCTGTTCGCCGTGCTCGACGCAGCGGATCGACCCCGCAACGTGTTGGGCACCACCCTCGCCAAGGTGCTTCACCGCAAGAGACCGAGCCTCGTTCCGCTCTACGACGAACAGGTCCGCCGCGTCTACCAAGACGGTGCGACTGCACCCCTTCCGTACGTCCGCGGTCGATCGTGGACCGAGTTCATGACGCGCCTCGCCGGCTGCATCCGAGACGACTTGAATCGCGACCTCGACTTCTGGGGCGACCTCACTCAGCTTCGACCAGAAACAGGGCCCAGCGTCTCACGGCTGCGCGCCCTCGACATCGTGGCCTGGAGGCTGGGGAGCCCCGCCGGATAGACCCGTTGCCGCCGGAGTCTTGGCGTCGCCCGACGCCTGGGATCGCCGATGCCAGACCGTTGCCCGGTCGCCGCGCGTCGAAGCAATTTGCGAGGACTACCGGTCGGTGCTTCGAGCCGATTGTGGCGACACAGTCGCAGGCGGCGTTCAGCTGAGGCCGAAGAATCGGTCGAAGTAGTCGCCGAGCTTCGTCAGCACGGTGCGCTTCTTCGCTGCATGGCCGCCGTCCGGGCTGAATTTGGAGACTGGCGGGAGGACCTTTGTGATGGCCGTACCTGCCGATTGAACGGAACCGTCGCGGAACGCTGCGTCGACGAAAGTGTGGGTGGCCGTCGCGTCGAGGCCTTCGTCGGCGATGATCCGGTCGAGCTCCTCAGTCCGCTTCTTGGCGATGAATGCTGCCCATGCGCTGTCCACTTGGGCGGTGGCGGACAGCGAATCGACGAACTCCTCGATGAGGTCTCGCTTGTTGCGTAGCGATGGGCTCGAGGTGACCGCGCGTGTGATCTCGGCGCGGATCTCCTTGTCCTTGCCGTCGCCCTTGGCGCTGCGGTGCTGCTCGACGAGCAGCAGGATGTAGTCGACGTTGATCTCGACCTGCTTGATCAGCTCGATTTCGAACACGACCTCATCGAGAATCGACTCCTTCTCGGCGTCGCTCTGCGAACGGATGTCCTGGTACAGGTTCAGGTAGACGCTCTGGTAGTCCTGCACCGTTCGAGGGGCGAGGATCTCGTTGCCGGCGAACTCGTCGAACGACTGCAGGATGTTACGGAGCCGAAGGATCGAGCCGAACAGCGCGATGAACGCCTTCTGGGCGGCCTCGCCGGTGATCGGCTGTCCGAGCGGGAACTCGGCCTGGAGTTCGGCGACGCGTTCGGCGTACTCGTTGTAGTACTCGGCGAACGGTTTGAGGAGCACGATCCCTCGGGCGTCCTTGTTGCCGAACAGCGCGATCGCGTCGTTGGTCTCCTGCTCGAGGTCTCGGAAGCTGACGATGTTCCCGAACGTCTTTACCGAGTTCAGGATCCGGTTGGTCCGTGAGTACGCCTGGATCAGCCCGTGGGCCCGCAGGTTCTTGTCGACCCACAGCGTGTTGAGTGTCGTTGCGTCGAACCCGGTGAGGAACATGTTGACCACGATCACGAGGTCGATCTCTCGCCGCTTGAGGCGCAGCGACAGGTCCTTGTAGTAGTTCTGGAACCTCTCGGCGGTGGTGTCGAAGCTCGTGCCGAACAGGTCGTTGTAGTCCTGGATGGCGTGCTCGAGGAACTCCCGGGCGTCGAAGCCGAGCCCGTCGGTCTCGAACTCCTCCTCATCGAGGGTGTCGTCGATCGCCTCGTTCGGCGCGTAGCTGTAGATGAGGCCGACTTTCAGCCGCTGGTCTGACGGCAGGTCCTGCTGCTGGAGCTCGAACTGGTTGTAGTAGCGGCGGGCTGCGTCGATCGACGCCGTCGCTAAGAGCGAGTTGAACCCGCGGAGCCGTTTGCCGGCGACGCTGTAGTGCGATGCCCGCTTGGTCTTCTGGTCGAAGTGTTCGCGGATGTAGGCGACGACTTGGGCGATCCGCGCGGGCGCCAGCAGCGCGTTCTCCTTGTCGATCGCGCTCACCTGCTTGTCGGTGATCGACTCCGGCATCTTGATGGTGTTCACGTAGTCGATGCGGAACGGGAGCACGTTCTTGTCGGTGATGGCGTCGACGATCGTGTACGTGTGCAGCTTGTCGCCGAACGCTTGCTCGGTCGTCCGCAGTTGCGGGTTGCCGCCGCTGCCGGAGTTGGCGGCGAAGATCGGCGTTCCCGTGAAGCCGAACAGGTGGTAGCGCTGGAACGCCTTGGTGATTGCGGTGTGCATGTCGCCGAACTGGGAGCGGTGGCACTCGTCGAAGATGATCACGACGTGACCGCCGTAGATCTCGTGGCCCTTGTTGGCGGTGATGAACGTGCTCAGCTTCTGGATCGTGGTGATGATGATCCGGGCATTCGGGTCCTCGAGCTGCTGCTTCAGCACCTTCGTCGACGTGTTCGAGTTGGCCGCGCCCTTCTGGAACCGGTCGTACTCGGCCATGGTCTGGTAGTCGAGGTCCTTGCGATCGACAACAAACAGCACCTTGTCGATGCCCGCGAGTTGGGTGGCGAGCTGCGCTGTCTTGAAGCTGGTGAGCGTCTTGCCGGACCCCGTCGTGTGCCAGATGTAGCCGCCCCCGGCAACGGTGCCCCACTGCTTGTAGTTGGTCGACACCTCGATCCGCTGAAGGATCTGCTCGGTCGCCACGATCTGGTACGGACGCATCACGAGCAGCATCCGGTCGGCGGTCAGCACGCAGTACCGGGTGAGGATGTTCAGCAGGGTGTGCTTGGCGAAGAACGTCTTGGCGAACCCGACGAGGTCTTCGATCGGCCGGTTCGTGGCGTCGGCCCACCAGCTCGTGAAGGCGAAGTTGTTCGAGGTCTTCCGGGCTCGCTTCGCTCCCGCCCGCTCGCCGAGGTGCTGGGTGCGGACAGTGTTGCTGTAGTACTTCGTCAGCGTGCCGTTGCTGATGACGAACAGCTGCACGTACTCGAACAGGCCCGAGCCCGCCCAGAAGCTGTCGCGCTGGTAGCGGTCGATCTGGTTGAAGGCCTCGCGAAGGTCGACCCCGCGGCGCTTGAGCTCGACGTGCACCATCGGCAGCCCGTTGACCAGCACCGTCACGTCGTAGCGGTTGGCATACGTGCCTTCGGCCTCGTACTGGTTGATGACCTGAAGACGGTTGTTGTGGACGTTCGCCTTGTCGATCAGCGCGACGTTCTTGGTCGTCCCGTCGTCGCGCTGGAGGAGTTGGATGTGGTC
>CALMLJ010000649.1 GCA_937868025.1 uncultured Acidimicrobiaceae bacterium | reverse complement strand
TACCGCTGCTGCAGCTCGGGGTTCATCCAGTCGTTGCCCGTGACCTTGCCGCGGCAGTTGGATGCGAGGCAGTGGCACTCGAACTCGTCGTAGCTGTCGGCGTCGCACATGGCGTAGTCGAACGTGATCTCCTCGTCGGCCGCAACGGGACGCATCGTGACGAGGAGGATGTTGCCCAAGATGCCGAGGTTCGGCGAACAGCTGTGGTTGAAGAAGTCGGCCGGCTCACCGTCGGTGGGGCAGACCATGAACAGCGTCTCGGAGATCTGGAGGGAGTGGGTCTGCTGCAGCTCGGGGAGCTGCTCGAAGTCGGACAGGGCCATCACGTGACCACCGAAGCCGGACACGACCTCGCCGGCGGCGAACTCGCGGGTCGCGAAGAGGCCGATGCCCTTCGCTCCGGCGGGGCGGACATCGACGTCCGGCGAGAGCCAGGAGTGGTACATGAGCGCGAATGGTACCCGTGACCGATGAACCTCCGGAACGGCCTGCACGATCGCTCAGGACCGGGCACAATGGTCTGTCCGCGTTTGCGGCATCGGGGCGCGACGATCGGTCGTCGCGACCGGAGAATTGGCCGAGGTGTTCGTTGCATGGCATCCTCAGCCCCAACGCACGGCTCATCGGCGAACGATGCCGAGCCCTGCAGGAAGCACCGAGCTGAGGAGCGAATCTTGTTCGATGTCGGAGATCGGGTGGTTTACCCCCACCACGGCGCAGCCATCATCGTGAGTCGGGAGACCCGCGAGTTCAATGACGAGAAGACCGACTACCTGGTCTTGAAGATGGCGCACGGCGATCTCACCCTCTCGGTCCCCGCTGACAAGGCGGAAGAGGTCGGGATGCGTCCGCCGATCGGCAACGAGGAGGTCCAGGACCTGTTCGAGCTGCTCGGCAAGAAGGACATCCGCGAGCCCGCCAACTGGAGCCGCCGGTTCAAGAACCACCAGGAGAAGCTCAAGTCGGGCGACGTCTACCAGGTGGCCGAGGTCGTCCGGAACCTGGCGCTCCGCGACCAGTCCAAGGGCCTGTCCGCCGGTGAGAAGTCGATGTTCGTCAAGGCGCGGGGTGTCCTCGTGTCGGAGCTCAGCTTCGCGCTCGACGTCTCCGAGGACGAGGCGCTCGACCGGGTGCAGAACACCCTGGCCTGATGTCGTCGCGGCACCGATGAGGGTCCGTGGTCGGCGCGTCGCCGCGCTCGCGATCGCGCTGCTCGTCGGTGGCTGCACGAGTTCGACGTGGGACACGTCGGAGATCGACGACACCACGCCGACGACGATCCGCACGTACCCGCGTACCGACGCCGGCCTGACCGAGTCGCTGACCGACTACCTGTCGAACGTCGGAACGGACCTCGGCGAGTGGGCGCCCCCGAAGGAGGAGGCGCGGTGCGCCGCGACGCGCATCGTGCGGCGCCTCACCGTCGAGCATCTCCTCGAGATCGGCTACGACCCCCAGGAACCGTCGCTGGCGCTCGAGTATCCCGCCGACGATCGCACAGCGGTCGTCAACATCTTGTCGGGATGCATCGACGTCTCCGCCGCGATCCTCGAGACGTTCTCGTCGTACCAGAAGCTGCCGTTGGCGCAGTCCAACTG
>CALMLJ010000648.1 GCA_937868025.1 uncultured Acidimicrobiaceae bacterium | reverse complement strand
CTCGCAGGGGTGTTCATCTTCCTCCGCCGCCGGCTCCACGACCCCGGCGCCCTCGCGGTGGAGCGCAGCGGCGACTTCCTCGCCCTGGCCGGCCTGTTCGCGGTGTCGGTGACCGGCCTGTTCCTCACCGTCTCGAGCACCTGGCTCCACGGCCAGTTCTATTCGGCACTCAACACGATCCACGCCCTCACCGTCATCTTGGGACTCATGTACCTGCCGTTCGGGAAGCTGTTCCACATCTTCCAACGACCCGGCAACCTCGGGGTCGCCTACTACAAGACGGCCAACGCCGAAGGGCCCCAAGCCGTGTGCCGCCGCTGCGGTGAGGGGTTCGCCAGCGCCCAGCAGGTCGCCGACCTCCAAGAGGTGCTCCCGCAGGTCGGGTTCGACTACGGCATCGACGGCGGCGGCAACTACCAGGACACCTGCCCGCCATGCCGCCGGGCCGGCGTCACCTTGGCCCAGTCCGCACGAGTGGGAGGCTTCGGCTGATGGCCAAGATCCCGATCACCGAAGCAGCCCTCGTCGAGCGCTACGGGCCGCACCTCAACGAGGAACCCCCCGGTGGGTGGGACGCCGGCCTCGAGGTCGACAAGGTCGTCGAGACCCATTGCTGCTTCTGCGGTCAGCAGTGCGGCATCAAGCTGAAGGTCCGCGACAACGAGGTCGTCGGGTTCGAGCCCTGGTACGAGTTCCCGTTCAACGAGGGCAAGCTCTGCCCCAAGGGCGTCAAGCGCTACCTCCAGGGCAGCCACCCCGACCGGCTGCTCCACCCGATGGTGCGCGACGAGACCGAGCCGGGCGGATTCCGCAACGTGAGCTGGGACGAAGCGCTCTCCCACGTGGTCAGCGAGATCCAGCGCATCCAGGCCACCTACGGCGACGACGCCTTCGCCATGCTGTCGGGCGTCTCGCTCACCAACGAGAAGAGCTACCTGATCGGCAAGTTCGCCCGGCTGGCGCTGCACACGGCGAACCTGGACTACAACGGCCGCTTCTGCATGGTGTCCGCAGGCGTCGGCAACAAGAAGGCGCTCGGCATCGACCGGGCCCCGAACCCGTGGAGCGACATCCCGCTCGCCGACGTCGTCTGGGTGGCCGGCTCGAACGTGGCCGAGACGTTCCCGATCACCACCAGCTACATCTGGCGGGCCCGCGACCGCGGCGCGAGGCTCATCGTGCAGGACCCACGCGTCGTGCCGCTCGCAAGGACCGCGGATCTCTTCTTGCCGGTCCGTCCCGGCTCCGATTCGGCGCTGTTCGGTGCGGTGCTGCACGAGCTGATCCGCAACGACTGGCTCGACCACGACTTCATCGACGCCCACACCCACGACTTCGACCAGGCCGCCGCGGCTGCCGCAGAGATGCCCCCTGCGTGGGCCGCGGACATCACCGGGGTCCCGAAGGCCAGGATCGAGGAGGCCGCCGAGATCTGGGGGACGGCAGCGACGGGGATGATGCTGCACGCCCGCGGCATCGAGCAGCAGATCAAGGGCACCGAGAACGTCCTCGCCGCCATAAACCTCGGGCTGGCCACCGGCAAGTTCGGCAAGCCCGGATGCGGCGTGTCGACCATCACCGGCCAAGGCAACGGCCAGGGTGGGCGCGAGCACGGTCACAAGTGCGACCAGCTCCCCGGAAACCGGGACATCACCAACGCCGATCACCGAAGAGCGGTCGCCGAGGTGTGGGAGGTCGACGAGTCCGAGATCCCCGGCAAGGGCATCCCCGCGCAGGAGATCATCGAAGCGATCCACGACGGCACCATCAAGGGCCTGTTGTCGATCTGCTTCAACCCGGCCGTGTCCGCTCCCGACAGCAACTTCACCGCGGAGGCGCTCGACAAGCTCGAGTTCTACTCGGTCATCGACTTCTTCCTGTCCGAGACGGCCCAGCACGCGGATGTCGTCCTCGCCGGGTCGCTCCACGAGGAGGACGAGGGCACGTCGACCAGCGGCGAGGGCCGCATCATCAAGATCAACGCCGCCGTGTCGCCTCCGGGTGAGGCCCGCCTGGACTGGGAGATCCTCCTCGAGATCGCCGAGCGACTCGGCAGGGGAGAGCACTTTCAATACCAGAACACCCACGAGATCTTCGACGAGCTCTGCCGGGCATCATCGGGCGGCACCGCCGACTACACCGGCGCCACGTGGGAGCGCATCGTGGCCGAGCACGGCATGTTCTGGCCGATCCCCGAAGTCGGCCACCCCGGTACCCCTCGCCTCCACGAGGGCGGTATCTTCTCCCATCCCGATGGCAGGGCCCGCTTCCACGCCGTGCCCTACCGGCCGCCCGCCGAGGTCGTCGACGACGAGTACCCGGTGTGGCTCACCACGGGCCGCGTCGTCAGTCAGTACCTTTCGGGTACCCAGACCCGCCGCATCGCCAGCCTCGTCGAGCAGTACCCCGAGCCCCTGTGTGAGATCCACCCCAAGCTGGCCGACTCGCTCGGCATCGCCAACGGCGACCAGGTCACGGTGCGGTCCCGCCGCGGGGAGATCACCCTGCCGGCAGCGGTGGTCACCACCATCCGGCCGGACACCGTGTTCATCCCCTACCACTGGCCCGGCAACAAGGCCGCCAACCAGTTGACGATCCGCGCCGTGGACCCCTTGTCGAAGATGCCCGAGTTCAAGGTCGCCGCGGTCCACGTCGCCAAGGCAACGGAGCAGCCGGCATGAAAGCCACCCGCTACGGCATCGACGACAAACCCATCTTCGTCATCGACCCCAGCCGGTGCATCGGCTGCGAAGCCTGCGTCCAGGCCTGCGCCGAATGCGGCACCCACCGTGGCCAGTCGCTCATCCATCTCGAGCGGATCGACCGTGCCGTCAGCACCCAGACCGCACCGATGGTCTGCATGCACTGCGAAGACCCCACCTGCGCGCAGGTGTGCCCGGCCGACG
>CALMLJ010000647.1 GCA_937868025.1 uncultured Acidimicrobiaceae bacterium | reverse complement strand
ACGTCATCGGCCTCGGCGAGGAACTCCAGACGGGGAGCGTCGAACTGGCCCCACGCCCGCGGCAGACGGCGCCGCGGCGTGGCGGCGCGGCCTCGGGCATCGTGCACCGGGGCCGGACCAGCAGCCGTCATCAACGTCGATTGCGACGTGCGCCGATCGAGGACGACCCATCCCCGAGGTGCACTCAGGCGCTGCGCGTGGTCGGCGCAGAGCGGCTGGCCACCGGCAGGGGCCATCGCGATCGGATCCAACCACACCTGGCACGCGAGGGCGTCGTAGCTGATGCACACCTCTGCTTCTCTGCCACATCCGGGGCGCCGGCACGACCAACCCATCGAGGGCCACGCTACCGCCGTCCCGGTCGAACTCGACCGATGAACCGGCACGTTCTCAGGCTGACCGGGGGCGCAGCGTGATGTCGGTGATCTCGACCTGACCCGGAACCTGCACGGCGTGCAGGACGCTGTCGGCGATGTCGTGAGGGCTGAGCGCGACGACCGTCTCGGCCGCCACGTCGGTGGTCGGCGCCTCCGGACGGATCGACGTCACCCGAACGCCCGAAGTCTGCACTTCCCGCCGAAGGGTGTCGGCGAGCGCACGGACGCTGTCGGTGGTGACGGCGAACTGGCCGAAGTCGATCGCTCCCTCGCTCGACGGCGCGGGGTTCACGAACACGACGTGACCCCGGCCGGCGCGCAGCTGGGCGAGCAGTCGCTGCGACATCAGGTACGGACCGCGGACGTTCACGAGGTACTGCTCGTCGAGGTCGTTCACCGAGCCGTGCTCGATCCCGCCTCGGACCTGCACCCCTTCGGCGTGGACGAGGATGTCGACCGGACGGTCGAAGCGTTCGATGAAATCGACGACCCCTTCGATCTCACTCAGGCTGCCGACGTCGCACTGCAGGAAGAGGATGGCCGCTTCGGGACCGGCGAGCTCGACGGTCTCGCGCAACTGCGCCAGCTCCCGGCCCAGCACACAGACGCGGGCACCCGAGCGAGCGAGACCGAGCGCGACCTCTCGGCCGACCCCGTTGGCTCCGCCGGTGACCACTGCGACGCGACCGTGGAGGGGGCCCGGCGCCGCCGGCACCGTCTGGGCCTCGGCGTCGGCACCGTCAGCGATGTCGGCGCGCGACGACCCCGTGACGGTGTCGTCGAGCTCTGGGCGCAGATCGATCACGAGGTCTCCGGTCAGGTCGGCGGGGTGGCGGGGAACCACCTCGGAGACCTCGATCACCATATCGGCGGTGATCTCCGTCGCCACCCTGTTGCCCTCGCCCTGCATCCCGCTCCTCGACTGCCGCCGTGCACGGCCACAGTAAGGAAGGTTCCTCACGGGATCAAGGCAGATCAAATGACATGAAATGACGTGTCGGTTCAGTGGAGGGTCGCGACCATCGGAAAGTGGTCACTGGCCCAGATCGACGGCACCTCGACCGCCGTCGCCGTCAGCCCACTCACGGCGATCCAGTCGATGTGATCGGTGGCCCCTCTCGTCGGGAACGTCGGCGGACCCTCGACCGCTGACAGGCCGGCCGCAGCGACCGTCGGGCCCAGCACGTCGGGACCGGCGTTGAGGTCTCCGAGGAGCAGGTGTGGACCGGGCCGCGCCATCAGTCGACCGAGCACCACGGGGAGTTGGCGCGCTGCGATCCACCGCCGGTTGTGCAGATGCGCTGACGCGACGCTCACCCGTCGCCCGCCGAGTTCGACCGACGCGATGATCGCCAGCCGCTGCTCGCTCCCGAACGCCGGGAGCCGCACGACCTCGACGGCCGTCGGCGGCTGTGGCGTGAGCAGCGCGATCCCGTACTGGCCCGTCACCTGCAGGCGTCGAGCGCTCGCGAACGTCGGATGCAAGCCGGTCGCCTTGGCGACGATTGCTGCACCGTCGGAGAACCGGCTGCGCGGCACACGTCGGTCCACCTCCTGCAGCGCCAGCAGTTCGACGCCGAGTCGGCGCGCCGACTCCGCCAGACCGGAGCGATCGAACCACCGCTCGGGCGGCGCACCGTGATGCAGGTTGAACGTGCCGACCCGCACGGGTCGGTCCAATCCGGGTTGGGTGTTCACGAGGCGGACGGTAGTGGCTCCCTCACTAGGGTTCGGCCCCATGCCCGTGCCACGCCACCACCTCTCCGCCGAGCTGACGACGGGCTTCGCGAAGATTCGCGCCGACCTCGGCGTCCGCGAGGAGTTTCCCCCCGAGGCGCTGGCGCTCGCCGGGAAGCGATCGTCGAGCCCGTCGAACGCGAATCGCGACCATCGCGACCGCCAGGACCTCCCCCTCCTGTCGATCGACCCCGAGGGGAGCCGCGACCTCGACCAGGCCCTCCACCTCGAACGCGACGGCAGCGGATACGTCTTCCACTACGCGATCGCCGACGTGGCGCACTGGGTCCAACCCGGGGACGCCATCGACCTCGAGGCACGGCGCCGCGGCACCACGATCTACTGCCCCGACCGCCGAATCCCGCTCCATCCGACCGAGTTGAGCGAGGGGGCCGCCAGCCTGCTCGAGGGCCAGGCCCGGCCGGCGATCCTCTGGACCATCCGGCTCGACCGGGACGG
>CALMLJ010000646.1 GCA_937868025.1 uncultured Acidimicrobiaceae bacterium | reverse complement strand
CGGGATCGGCTGGCGTCGGGATGAGCTGGCCCAGATCGGTCACCTCGGCAGCGTAGGAGCCCAGACCGTGTGTTGGGCCGCCGGGCGTCGTACCATCCGACCGATGATCGATCACACGACGACCTACACCGTCGAGTTGGGGTTCCTGCCACCCGACGCAGCGATTCCCGACCCTGACCATCCGGGCCTCCTTCGGGCCGGCGACCGGGCGACCGCGCCGTACGGCCGCGAAGGCGTGGCAGTGCACCGATGCCTGGCGACCGACCTGCGGCAGACCCCTGACCCCAACGTCGACCTGCTCGGCGCCGGGTTCGACACCGTCGATCTCGCACCGTTGACCGAACTGCAATCCGTGTTCTCCCGCGTCCGTGAGGCCCAATCGATCACCGACGCCGACGCGGCCGCTATCCGGTCCGCCCTCGATGGCGCGGTGCTCCAATGCGCCGGCGGAGTGACGCTCAACGTGCTCCACATCGCGGACGAGGGCATGTTCATGCGCACCGCCGGACCGAACCGGATGGCGTTGGTTCCTGACCACTCCAACGGCATGAACGACCACGGGCCGGCCACCTCGGTCCACGCCGACCAGGACGTCTTCGGCACGCCGATGCGCCAGCTGATGGAAGGCCGAGCGCCCACGCTCTTTCGTCACGACTCACCCGACGGCCACAACAGCGACGCATCGCTGATGATGCTCAACCTGTGGATCCCGCTGCAGCAGGTCACCCAACCGCTGGTGCTCGCCGACGGGCGCACCGTCGACCGGCGACGCCATCAGCTCCGCTACGGCCTTCCGACCGGGTCGTTCCTCGAGCGCGACGGCGAGATGTCCATCAACGACATCTGGGCGTTCCTGCCCGACGCGGACCAACGCTGGTACTTCCGCTCCGAGATGGACCATCGAGTCGCGTACGCCTTCGACACACTCAGCTGCCCCCACGGCGCTGCGGTGCTTCCCGGAGAGTCGATCGCCGAGCAGTGCACTCGGGCACTGATGGCCGCCGAAGCTGCGGCCGAACTCGGCAACGTCATCGGGGCGGCGGATGCAGTCTCGGAACTGGCCGACCTTCATGCTCCCGCCGACGCGACGCCGGCGCTTCGACGGGCGATCGACGACATGCTCGCCGTCGCCGCGGAGGTGCGAGATCCGGGTTCGGATCGTGCCCGGTCGACCGACTGGGTGACGCAGTCGCGCACCGCCCGTCAGCGCGTGGTCCGTCTGTCCATCGAGCTGCGGCTGGTCGTCTCCGTCACCGGGAGCTGACCCGGGCGAGGTACTCCGTTGCAAGGCGCCGGCTCTCGGGATCGGCGAACGCTGCGGCCATGCCCGCGACCTCGTCCGCGGCCGACGGCGAGCGGTCGTCGATCGGTGGGACCGCAGCGTCGACCTGGCGTTTCGTCGTGCGAAGCACCAGCGCCGAGCGCGCCGCCAGCTGCGCGGCGAGCTCATCGGTCGCCGCCCCGAGTTCGTCGTGGGCGACGAGCCGGTTGACGAAGCCGGAGCGGACCGCCTCGTCGGGCCCGAACTCCCGCCCCGTCAGGACGAGGTCTTTCGTTAGCGCCGGACCCAGCTCGCGAACGAGGAGGGGGACACCTGCCCAGTAGAGCGGGATGCCGAGGTCGACCTCGGGCAGCCGGAAGCGTGCGCTGTCGGCTGCGATCCGCAGGTCGCACGCCGCAGCGAGCACCACGCCACCGCCGAGACAGTGGCCGTGGATCGACGCGATCGTGAGCGCCTGCATGCCCGCGATCGCCTCCGACATCGCACGCCCGACGTCGGCCGACCGTTCGGGTGGCCCCAATTCCTGCCAGCGTTGATCGGACAGGTCGAAACCCGCGGAGAACGAGCGACCGGCCCCGGCAATCACCACCACCTTCACCGCGTTGTCGGCGTCGAGCCGTGTGGCAACCGTGGCGAGGCCCTCCAACGTGGCGCGATCGAGCGCGTTGAGCTTGTCCGGCCGCGACAGTGTGACCCGCGCGATCGAACCGTCCACCGCAACCTCGAGCCCTGGCAGTTCCAACATCAGACGACCTCCCGTTGTCCCGACGCCATCGTGCCGCAACCCTCGTGCCGGCGCTGGGTCCTCGACGACGTCACCCTCCGGGCTAAGGTCCGGCGACCGGGACGACGGGCGAACCGGTGAAGTGGGGGAGACGTGATGACCCGAGGTTTCACGACCGGAGCGTTCGCGATCGCGGCGACCCTGCTCACGGTGCTGGTGGC
>CALMLJ010000645.1 GCA_937868025.1 uncultured Acidimicrobiaceae bacterium | reverse complement strand
GTGGGACGCCGCCGATGTCGGCCGGGTGCCGACCGGGTCGGTCGGTGGGTGCGCCGGAGCGCGGCCGTACTCAGCCGAGGGCGAGATGCGGCGGCGCGCGCGCCGGCAGGACGGCGCAGCGGACGATTCGACGCGACTGCCGCGACGTCGCGAACACCAGGGTGGACGCGACAGCAATGGCGAGAGTCGGAGTGACCGGGCCGTCGAGGCCCCAGGAGTAGGTCCGTCGGGCCAGCCCACGTTCGGTGGCGTGAGGGACGACGTCGATCCGGGTGTGCGACGACGGTGCGACATGGTCGCCACCGACGGTACGAGCCGCTCCACGTGCGGCCCCGATCGCGGTGTCAGCGACGGGTGACACGCTCCGCTCTGCCGCGCCGACAGGCACATGGGTCGACCCGAGGGACAACCCCACGAGGAGGCTGGTGCCGAGGACGAGCAGGAGACCGCGCACGTGACGAGATGTCCATCGCATCCGCAGGTTCCTTCCTCGCTCGCCCGCAGTGACCGTCCGAAGTCTTGGGGAGGGTGATTGCCCCACCGATTCCGTTGTGTTACTCGGGTGTTAACGCCGTGTTCGTCGATGGGCGACAGCTTCGAGGGCGATGATTGCGACGCTGCAACGGCTTTGTTACGGGCGTGTTAACGATGAGTTCGTCGCTCCGGCTGCACTGGGGACGGGTCGGAGGCACCTACAATCCGGCCGATGGCCAGGAGATTCAAGCGTGTCTACAAGTTGCTGAACGTGGTGCACGAGCGCATGTTCACGGTCTCCAACGGTCGCATCACGGGTCGGGCGAGCGGCATGACCGTGGTGAAGCTCACCACCACCGGTCGCAAGTCCGGCGAACCGCGCGTCACGATGCTGACGTCTCCCCTCGTCGAGGGCGACACCGTGGTGCTGGTCGCGTCGTTCCGCGGTGGTCCCAACCATCCGGCCTGGTACTTCAACCTCCGCGATCAGCCCCGGGTGCAGGCGATGCGTCGAGGAGCCGACCTCGCCATGGATGCCGAGATCCTGACCGGCGAGGAGCGGGTGTCGCTCTGGAACCGCGTCACTTCCCTCGAACCCCGCTACGCCAAGTACCAATCCAGGACCGAACGGGAGATCCCGCTCATCGTGCTCCGGCCCGCCGCGAGCTGACCCTGCCGGCAGCCGCCCGACGCGTTGTCGAACGGGGTCGAACGGCCGTCGGTCGCGACGCCGATTCAATGATCAAGAAGTTCGTCGGTTCGGCCGATCACCACTCCTATGACCTCGCCCGCGCCGGAGCGATCCTGGGAAGCACGACCCGTCGCGGCACGAGCCATCCGCGTCGCGGTGCTGCTCGTCCCGATCTCGGTCGGATGCCTCGCGGCCATCGCTGCCAACCGGTCGATCGCTCCGCCCAACTCGGTAGCGCCGGCGCTGCTCCGCGCCGCCGCGATCGTGGTCATCTCGTCGGTGGTCGTCTGGGCCGCCGACCGGTTCGCCCGCCGGTTGCTCCCGCTCGCGGCGCTGATGCAACTGTCCCTCGTGTTCCCCGACCAGGCGCCGTCGCGGTTCCGTTCCGCCCTGCGGTCGGGGAGCAGCCGACGCCTCGAGCGCACCCTCGACGACACCCGTCAGCACGGCCTGGCGAAGGACCCCGGTGACGCCGCCCGCCAGGTCGTTCAGCTGATCGGGGCGATCGGCGACCACGACCGCCGAACCCGAGGCCACTCCGAGCGCGTCCGCCTGTTCGCCGACCTGGTCGGCGAGGAACTCAAGCTGTCCAAGGAGGAGCGGCAGAAGCTCCAGTGGGGTGCGCTGCTCCACGACCTCGGCAAGCTGATGGTGCCGAGCGAGATCCTCAACAAGAAGGGCAAACCCAGCCCCGAGGAGTGGCGCGTCCTGGAGGGACATCCGGCCGCCGGCATGGACCTCATTGCCCCGCTGCGCGACTTCCTCGGCGAGTGGGTCCACGCCATCGGCGGCCACCACGAGAAGTGGGACGGGTCGGGGTACCCGGCCGGCCTTCGTGGCGGACAGATCCCTCGCGCTGCGGCCATCGTCGCGGTCGCCGACAGCTTCGAAGTGATGACGGCGGTCCGGTCGTACAAGAAGGCGATGCCGCTGGCCGAGGCACGCGCCGAGCTGACGCGTTGCGCCGGGACCCACTTCTCACCCGAGGTCGTCCGAGCCTTCCTGTCCATCTCGCTCGGACACCTCCGGATCGTTGCCGGCCCACTCGCGGCGCTCGCCCACCTCCCGTTCCTCGGCAACCTGACCCAGCTCCCCGGCGCCGCCGCAGCCGCGGCTCCCGCGATGGTGAACGCCGCCGCCGTTCCCGCTGCCGCAATGGTGACCGCAGCGGCCCTCACGCTCGGGACCCCACCCAAGGCCGACGCGGTCGAGAACCTGACCCTCACCCAGGAGGCCACCGCCGTCGCAGCAGCCACCGCCGAGGCGCCGGCGGCACCGGGCGCGGACGGCGACTCGACCACGACCAGCGCTGCCGCCGCGGCGAACCCCGCCATCGCGGCAGCGGCCGCCGGCGACACGGCAACCCCGGAGTCGACGCCGACGACCTCGCCGACCACCACC
>CALMLJ010000644.1 GCA_937868025.1 uncultured Acidimicrobiaceae bacterium | reverse complement strand
CAGCTCGACATGGCCGAGCTGTACGTGCCGTTCTCGTGGCACGAGGCCATCTGGCTCGAGGCCCACGGCATCGCCGAGCCCGGCGACGGCTGGAAGATGATCGACGACGGCTCCACCGAGCTCGGCGGATCGTTCCCCGTGAACTGCTCGGGAGGGGTCCTGTCGTCGAACCCGATCGGAGCATCGGGGTTGTTGCGCTTCGCCGAGGCGGCCAACCAGGTGCGGGGCGCCGCCGGCGAGCACCAGGTGGAGAACGCCCGGACGGCGCTCGCGATGGCATACGGCGCCAACAGTCAGTACTTCAGCACGTGGGTGGTGGGCAGCTCGCTGCAGCCGTTCGACTGAACCCGGACCCCCCGGTTCGGGGGTGTGCCGCGGTCGGCCGGCGGGTACCGGACGCTCAGGCCACCGCGGCCTGCAGTACTCAACGAACCTTCGTCCAGCGAAGTACGGAAGGAACAGCCATGTTGTGGATTCTCGGAGCCATCGTCGTCGGACTCATCTCGGGGTTCATCGCTCGCGCCATCGTCCCGGGCGACGACTCGATGGGCATCGGCGGCACGATCGTCCTGGGCCTCGTCGGCTCCCTCGTCGGCGGATTCATCGGCTACCTGATCTTCCACAAGGACGGAGCCAACGGAGCCTTCCAGATGTCGGGGTTCCTCGGCAGCATCGTCGGTTCGGTGCTCGTGCTCCTCGCCTGGCGAGCGTTCAACAGTCGCACCGCGGCCCACTGACCCGACCTGCCAGGATCGGTGCATGCCGATCCACAGCGACCTGACGACCGACCTGCTCCTCGTCGACATCGAGGCACGGGTTGCCACCGTCACCCTGCACCGGCCCGGCCAACGCAACGCGTTGAGCCGGGCCTTGCAGCGCGACCTCCGCGCCGCCGTCACGGCGATCGAGGCCGACGACGGCATCGACGTCGTGGTGCTCACCGGGAGCGACCCCGCGTTCTGCGCCGGCCTCGACCTCAAGGAGCTGGGATCGGGCGAGCTGCTGACGGGTGACGATTCGACGCTGTCGGGCCGCGGCCCGCTGCCGGCCCGCTCCAAGCCGTGGATCGGCGCCGTCAACGGTGCCGCCGTCACCGGCGGCTTCGAACTCGCGTTGGCATGCGACTTCCTCGTGGCCAGTGAACGGGCGTCGTTCGCCGACACCCACGCCCGAGTCGGCGTCATGCCGGGCTGGGGCCTCACCGCGCTGCTCCCCGAGGCGATCGGTGTGCGCCGCGCCCGGGAGATGAGCGTGACCGGCAACTACCTCGATGCCCGCACCGCCGCCGAGTGGGGCCTCGTCAACCACGTCGTCGCCCACGACGAGCTGCTGCCGTTCTGCCACGGGCTCGCCGCCGACATCGTGTCGAACGATCGCGACGGGGTCCGGCAGATGCTCGACACCTACCAGCAGGTCGTCGGCAGGACCCCCGACGACGCCCGCTCCGTCGAGGCCACGATCTCCGCACGGTGGATGCGCGAGCGCCACGACCCCGCAGCGGTGGAGGAACGTCGCCGCGGCATCGTCGAACGGGGTCGGTCCCAGCAGGGGTGACCGGCCGACCGCCGAGTCGGGGGCTCATCGCTCGGGCGTCGTTGCTCCAGTCGCGGACGGAGGGTCAGACCTCGGCGATCCATTCGTCGATGAGGCGCCGAGCGATCGACACGCCGGGCGGCGTGTTCGGCAGCGCGTCGCGGGTGTACCAGCCGGCGTCGACGATCTCGGTCGGGTCGCAGAGGATGTCGCCGGCCTGCCAATCGGCTCGGAAGCCGATCATCAGGCTGTGAGGGAACGGCCAGGGCTGGCTGCTGCGATAGGTGACGTTGCCGACCAGGACGCCGACCTCTTCCATCACCTCACGGACGACGGCGCCTTCGAGCGTCTCGCCCGGCTCGACGAACCCGGCGAGGCAGGAGTACATCGGCATCGGGAACTGGACTCCGTGGGCCAACAGCACCTGCTGGTCCGGACCGGGATCTCCCTTCGTGACCAGCGTGATCATCGCCGGGGCCACTCGCGGGAACGCCAGGAGGCGGCACTCCGGGCATCGCATCGCCCGTTCGTTCGGCACCGGCTCGGTGCGGGAACCACACCGACCGCAGAAGCGGTGGGTGCGGGCCCACTCCGCGATCTGGACCGCCCGGCCCGCAGCGACCCATTCGGCTTCGGGTGCCCGCACCGACAACGTGAACAGGTCGAGCGCCGCGCCGTCCGACGGGTCCTGGCCCGCGGGCACGTCGACGGCCCACAGTCCGACACCGTCGAGCACGCCGATGAAATGGGCGTGTTCGTCGCCGAGATCGTTCTCCTCGGCGAAGTGGACCGACGCTCCGATCACGTGCACGTAGCGGTGTGCCGTCACATCGGCGCCCGGCACCACCGCAGGGAGGAACGGCGGTGGGAAGGTCGGAGGGAACGACGGCGAGAAGGACGACATGGGGGGACATTACGTCGACGGACCGGGACTCGCTGGCACTGCAACAATCGTGGGGTGCTGCTGCTCGCCGACCTCGTCACGACCTCCGGCTCCGTTGCGGCGACGAGCTCGCGACGCGCCAAGACCACGGCCCTGGCCGAGCTGCTCGTCCGGCTCGAGCAGCACGAGGTCGTGCCGGCGGTGTCGTATCTGATCGGGGTCATCCCCCAGGGCCGTATCGGGGTGGGGTGGGCGACGTCGGCCATCGACGGGACGGCGGAACGGCCTTCGGTGACCGTGTCGGACCTCGACGCCGACCTCGCTGCGCTCTCGGTCATCGGCGGGCCGGGCTCCCAGGCGGCGCGCCGGGCGATCATCGACGACCTGGGCCGTCGCCTGACGCCGCCCGAAGCGGGCTTCGTGCGCCGGCTCCTCGTCGGCGAGCTGCGCCAAGGAGCGCTGGCGGGTGTGATGACCGAGGCGATCGCCGCCGCATCGGCGATCCCGGCGTCGGCGGTCCGCCGTGCCGCCATGTTGAGCGGCGACCTCGCCGGGAGCGCCCGGCTGGCGCTCGTGGAGGGCGCCACCGCCATCGACGCCGTCGGGCTCACCGTCGGCGTCGGGGTCGAGCCCATGCTGGCCTCCACGGCGGCCGACGTCACCGAGGCCCTCGCCGGCACCGGGCCCGCGTCGGTCGAGTGGAAGCTCGACGGCGTCCGCATCCAGGCGCACCGCGACGGCGACGAGGTTCGCCTCTACACCCGCAACCTCAACGACGTGACCGATCGACTGGGCGCCGTGGGCGACCTGCTGTCGGCGCTCCCGGTGCGATCGATCGTGCTCGACGGCGAGCTCCTCGGCATCAGCGAGGACGGCACGCCCGAGGCCTTCCAGGACTCGGCGTCCAGCTTCGGCCGCCGGAGCGACGGCGCCGCCGCAGGTCTGAGTATCGCCTTCTTCGACATCGTCCACCTCGACGGGAACGATCTCCTCGACCTGCCCCTCGACGAGCGACTCGACCTTCTCGCGTCCGTCGACGGGCTCCCCCGCATCCCGTCGACGCGCACCGACGACCCCCAGGTCGCGCAGCAGGTGCTCGACGACGCGTTGGCGCAGGGACACGAAGGCGTCATGGTGAAGGACCTCTCGTCGCCCTACGCCGCCGGTCGGCGCGGCGCGGCGTGGCGCAAGATCAAGCCGGTCCACACCCTCGACCTGGTCGTCCTCGCCGTCGAGTGGGGATC
>CALMLJ010000643.1 GCA_937868025.1 uncultured Acidimicrobiaceae bacterium | reverse complement strand
GCCCACGACGTGGCCGACCGCCATCTCGTCGGGTACGCCGCCTTCTAGTCACCACTTCTGTCCTGCGGAATCGTCCCTGGAGGGGCGATTCGGCAGGACAGAACAGGTGGGGTTCGGGTCAGCCGCGGACGCGGATGACCGAACGCACCGACTCCTTGGCGGCGAGGGCGGCCACGACCTCGTCGGGAACGTCCTCGTCGGTCGCGATCACCATGAGCGCCGACACACCGGCCTCGTTCTGGCCGACAACCATGTCGGTGATGTTGACGCCGGCCTCGCCGACGGCAGCGCCGACCTTGCCGATCATGCCCGGCACGTCGTCGTTGCGAACCACGACCATGTGCTCGGCGGGCCGGATGTCGAGCGTGAAGTCGTCGATCATCACGATCTTGGGGACGCTGTTCAGACCGGCCAGCGTGCCGGCCACACCGTGGTCGCCACAGCGGACCGTGATGAGGTTCACGTAGTCCTTCGGCGTCGTCGACTGCGACGGGCGAACCTCGATGCCGTGCTCGGTGGCGAGCTGCGGAGCGTTCACGTACGAGACGGGATCACCGCCGACGGCCCCGAAGAAGCCCTTGAGCACCGACAGGGTGAGGATGCGGGTGTCGTACTCCGCGATCTGGCCGTCGTAGGAGATCTCGATGGACTCCTGGGGCACACCGGCCGACAGACCGGCGAGCATGCCACCGAGCTTCTCGGCGAGCGCCTGGTACGGACGGACCGTCTCGGACACCTCACCGGCGGACACGTTGACCGCGAACGGCACGAACTCACCGGCCAGCGCCAGCTCGACCATGTCGGCGATCGTGTCGCCGGCCTTGTCCTGCGCCTCGACCGTGCTGGCCCCGAGGTGGGGCGTGACGACGACCTCGTCGAGTTCGAACAGCGGCGAATCGAGGCACGGTTCCTTGTCGAACACGTCGATGGCGGCGCCGGCCACCTGGCCCGACCGGATGGCATCGGCAAGCGCCTGCTCGTCGACGATGCCACCGCGGGCCACGTTGACGACGCGGAGGTTCGGCTTGGCCTTGGCGAGGAGGTCCTTGCCGATGAGACCGATCGTCTCGGGCGTCTTCGCCAGGTGGAGCGTGATGAAGTCGGCGCGGGCGATGAGCTCGTCGAGCGTGAGCAGCTCGACCGACATGCGCCGGGCGGCCTCCTCGGACACGAACGGGTCGTAGGCCACGAGCTTCATCCCGAACGCCAGCGACCGCTGGGCGACCAGCTTGCCGATGCGGCCGAGGCCGATGATGCCGAGCGTCTTGTCGCTCAGCTCGACACCGTTCCACTTCGAGCGCTCCCAGCGGCCGGCCTTGAGGGCGGCGTGCGCCTGGGGCACGTTGCGGGCCTGGGCCAGGAGCAGGGCCATCGTGTGCTCGGCGGCCGAGAGCGTGTTCGACTGTGGCGCGTTCACGACCATCACACCACGGTCGGTCGCCGCGCCCGTGTCGACGTTGTCGAGACCGATGCCGGCTCGACCGACCACGATGAGGTCGGTGCCGGCGGCGAGCACCTCGGCGGTGACCTGGGTCGCCGATCGGATGATCAGCGCGTGTGCGCCCTTCACCAGATCGAGGAGCGACTCGGGGGTCCAGTCGAGCTGGATGTCCACCTCGTGTCCGGCGTCGCGGAGACGCTGGAGTCCGTTGTCGGCGATTGCTTCGGTGACGAGTACTCGTGCCATACGGGGGACGAGCCTAACGGTGGGCGCACGAGGCGCTACAACCGAGGACCGATGTCACGTCGGGCGGCGTACCCGCTGGAGAACTTCGTCGTGAGCGCGCACCACCGGCGCGCTGGTGACGAACTTCTCCCTGCCGCTACGCCAAGTTCTCGACCTCGACCGGGTCGACGCCGTCGGGGTGCGGGAAGCCCAGCACCTGGGCGTAGAACGACAGTTCGGCCTCCAGGCAGCGAATGATGTTGGCGGCCTGGCGGAACCCGTGGCCCTCGCCCTCGAAGAACACCGCGCTGAAGGGCACGCTGGTTCCCCGCAATGCGTCGGCGACCATCTGCGTCTGGTTCGGCGGCACGACCTTGTCGTCGGTGCCCTGGAACATGATGATCGGCGACGTCAGGCGCTCGAGATGGTGGATCGGCGACCGCTCCCGGTACACCTCCGCGCCCTCGGGATACGGCGCGACGAGGCTCGCGGTGTAGCGCGACTCGAACTTGTGGTCGTCGACGGTGAGCAGCACCAGATCGGCGATGCCGTACAGGCTGCACCCGGCGCTGAAGGCGTCGGACGTCGTGAGCGCCGCCAACGTCGTGTACCCGCCGGCACTGCCCCCGCGGATGATGAGGCGCTCGCCGTCGGCTCGGCCGGCCGACGCCAGGAACCGTGCCGCCGCGATGCAGTCGGCGACGTCGACCACTCCCCACTGGCCCCGAAGCTCGTTGCGGAACCGACGACCGAACCCGGTGCTCCCACGGTGGTTCACGTCGACCACGGCGAACCCACGCGACGTCCAGTACTGCGTTCGGAGGTTGAGCTCGGGCGGCGCCGCCGACGTCGGACCCCCGTGGATCATCACGATCAACGGCGGCCGCTCCCCCTCGGGCGCAACGAAGTCGGGGTTCGTCGGCGGGTAGAAGATCGCGTGGGCGATGCCGCCGTCGGTCGGGAACGTGATCGGTTGGCCGACCGACAACTGCGACGAGCTGAGACCGTTCTCGGTGCCGGGCGGACGCATCGCCTCGAGCCCGGAGGTCGCGCCGCCACGCCCGACGATCGTGGCGACTACCGCGGCGTCGGCCGTGAACGACGCTCCCACGAAGATCACGGTCGTCTGCCAGGCGCGCACCTGGCGGATCGAAGTGCACGGAACGCTCACTCGGTCGACCCGGTCGGCGATGGTGTCGTACACGCCGAGATGGTCGACACCGTCGGAGCGGTAGGCGAACACGACCCGGTTGTCGCTGAGGAACGCGTACCGCGACTCGCCGAACACCCAGGCCGGCAGCGCGACCTCGTAGGTCCCGGCGGCAACGGGGATCGGGCGACCCGTCGGAGGACCCGGGGTGCCGTAGTGGTACAGGTTCCACCAGTCGGTCCGGTCCGAACAGAACCACAGCCGGTTGTCGTGGTCCCACTCGGGCTGCACGACCGACTCGTCGCCCGTCGCGAGCGCGTCGCGACCACCGGCGAGGTGCCGGGCCCCGACCAGCGCCGGCTCGAGGCCGCCGAGGTCGAGGCGGCCGAACCACAGCTCGGACGCGTCCCACGGCATGTCGGGGTGCGACCACTCGACCCAGGCGAGCAGCTCGCCGAGCTGGTCGAGGCGCGGTGACATCACGAAGTCGGCGACCTGTCGCAGGACCACAGGGATGCCGCCGGTCGCTGGCACGGCGACCAACCGGTTCACGGCCTCCGTCGCGGCGGAATCGACCTCCGCCTCGCCGGGATGGGCCTCCTGCACACAGATGATCCACCGGCGGTCGGGGGTCATGGACGCGTCGGCGTACCGCAGACCGCCGGGGTTGAGCGGCACCGGCGTCACCGGGATCGGATCGAATCCCGGGTCGAGTCGCCAGATGCGCTGGTCGGCACCCGACACGTAGAACACGGTCTCGCCGGCCAGCCACCAGGCCCCGCCGCCGTACTCGTGCACCTTCGACTGCGCCGACGTGCCCGTCGGGAGCACCTCGGCCAACTCGCCGTTGGGGCTGCGCCGCACGATCTGGGTACGTCCCGCCTCGCTGGGGCGCCCCTCCGACCACCAGATGGCGTCGTCGCTGATCGCGACCTCGCCGAGCCGTGACGAACTGCCCATCACGCGCTCGGCGCTGATGGGCGAACGCCACGACCCGTAGGGCGCGACCTCGGTCACCCCTTGGCCACGAGGTCGGCGATGCGAGCGATGCCCTCGACGATGTCGTCGTCGGCGACGGCGAAGCTCAGCCGGGCGTACCCCGGCGCCGCGAACGCCTCGCCGGGGACGATCGCCACCTTGGCGACCTCGAGGATGATGTCGGCGAGCTCGAGCGTCGTGGCCGCCTCACGTCCACCGATCGGGCGGTGCAGCAGCCCGGCGAAGTTCGGGAACGCGTAGAAGGCGCCCTCGGGCTCGATGCAGGTGACACCGTCGATGTCGTTGAGCATCCGGTGCATGACGAGGCGGCGGCGGTCGAACGCCTCGCGCATCATCGCCACGGCGGACAGGTCGCCCGACACCGCCGCGAGCGCGGCGCGCTGGCTGACGTTGGCGACGTTGGAGGTGGCGTGGCTCTGGAGGTTGCCCGCCGCCTTGATGACGTCGGACGGGCCGATCATCCACCCGACGCGCCAGCCGGTCATCGCGTAGGTCTTGGCGACGCCGTTGACGACGACGCAGGTGTCGGCGAGCTCGGGGACCAACGTCGGCATCGAGCTGAACTCGGCGTCGCCGAACACGAGGTGTTCGTAGATCTCGTCGGTGACAACCCAGACGCCGTGCTCGACGGCCCACCGACCGATGGCCTCGACCGCGGCCGGCGGGTACACCGCACCCGTCGGGTTGGACGGCGACACGAACACCAGCACCTTCGTCCGGGGCGTCAGCGCAGCGTCGAGCTGTTCGATCGTGACCTGGTAGCCGGTGGCCTCGTGGGTCGGGAGCTCGACGGGCACCCCACCGGCGAGGCGGATCGACTCGGGGTACGTGGTCCAGTAGGGCGCCGGCAGCAGCACCTCGTCGCCCGGATCGAGCAGCGTGGCGAAAGCGTTGTAGAGCGCATGCTTGCCGCCGTTCGTGACGAGCACCTGGCTCGGCGCCACCTCGAAGCCCGAGTCGCGGGCGGTCTTGGTGGCGATCGCCTCCTGCAGCGCCGGAAGGCCACCGGCGGGGGTGTACTTGTGGTTGGCCGAGTCGCGGGCGGCGGCGACCGCCGCGTCGACGATGTAGTCCGGGGTCGGGAAGTCGGGCTCACCGGCGCCGAAGCCGATCACGGGCTCGCCCTGAGCCTTCAGCGCCTTGGCCTTGGCATCGACCGCGAGGGTGGCGGAGGGGGCGATGGACCCGACGCGGCGGGAGACGCGGGACTTGGGGGAGGCTGGGGAGGAGGTCACGGCCCCGATTTTCGGCTCCCGGGGCGGCGAAGTCGAATCGGTTTCGGGTCGCCTCGATGCCCCGGCGCGCCGAGTGGGGTCCGAGAGCAGCGCACAACTCCAGGTGAACTTCCCGATATCGATTAGCTGGCACCCTCCGGCCCTTGGGAAACTGGTCCCGATGACCGAGACGATCACGATCCCCGCTTCCCTGCTGCCCGCCGACGGACGCTTCGGCTGCGGCCCCTCCAAGGTGCGGCCCGAGGCGATCGCCGCCCTCGCCGACGCCGCTCCCACCTACCTGGGCACGAGCCACCGCCAGGCGGCCGTCCTGTTCGAGGTGGGCGCGCTCCGCAACAACATCGCCGAACTGTTCAGCCTGCCCGACGGCTACGAGGTGCTGCTCGGCAACGGTGGCTCGACGCTGTTCTGGGACGTCGCCACGTTCGGTCTGATCCGCGAGCGCAGCCAGCACCTGGTGTTCGGCGAGTTCTCGTCCAAGTTCTTCTCCGCCTCCAAGTCGGCGCCGCACCTCGGGCAGCCCTCGAAGATCGAGACCGACCCCGGCACCCACCCGCTCTCGGTCGCCGAGGACGGCATCGACCTCTACGCGATGACCCACAACGAGACGTCGACGGGCGTCATGATGCCGCTCACGCGGCCCGAGGGCATCGACGACGACGCCCTCGTCGTCGTCGACGCCACGTCGGGCGCCGGCGGTCTCCGCGTCGACATGAGCCAGGTCGACGTCTACTACTTCGCCCCCCAGAAGTGCTTCGCCTCCGACGGTGGTCTCTGGATCGCCTGCTGCTCACCGAGGGCCATCGCCCGCATCGAGGAGATCGCCGCCTCCGACCGCTGGCGGCCGGCCAGCCTCGACCTCGGCATCGCGCTCGAGAGCAGCCGCAAGGACCAGACGTACAACACGCCGGCCCTCGCCACGATCTTCCTCGCCAACCAGCAGCTGCGGTGGGTGCTCGACAACGGCGGCCTCGAGTTCGCCGCCGGCCGCTCCGACCAGTCGTCGTCACACCTGTACGGCTGGGCCGACGCCCACGAACTGGCGACTCCGTTCGTCACGGTCGAGGCCGAACGCAGCCGCGTCGTCGGCACGATCGACTTCGCCGACTCCGTCGACGCCGCCCGCCTCGCCGCGGTGCTTCGCCACAACGGCATCCTCGACGTCGAGCCGTACCGCAAGCTGGGCCGCAACCAGCTGCGCGTCGCCATGTTCCCGGCCGTCGACCCGTCCGACGTCGCTGCCCTGACGGCGTGCGTCGACTACGTGCTCGAGCGCCTCTGACGTTTCGGGGGAGACCGGCAGGGCTGCTCAACCTCCGCCCGACCCGAGACCAGAACCGGGTGATCGTGGCAAGCTGCCACAGATGGCGCTCACGATGGATCTCGTGCAGGGGGTCGTTCGCGGCCGCGTGAGCCGCCGCACGATGCCCGACGGCGACCGTTCCGAGTTTCCCCTCTCCGACGGGGACGTCGTTGCGATCGGCAGGGGCGCCGAGTGCGGCATCCGATTCGGTCACGCGCCCGTCCAGGACCGTGAGGTGCCCCGCCACTGCGGATGGCTGGTCGTGGCCAACGGCCGCATCCTGGTCCACGCTGCCGACCGACCGGCCCCGTCGAGCAACACGGCCCACGTCCGGCGGCCGTTGATCGTGACCCCCGACCGCGGGTCCCCGAGGGCGCTCGCCGATGGCGAGGTGTGGGGCCCTGACGCCGAGATCTTCACCGTCTCGATCACCGGCGCCCACGTGTGGGAACTCGACGTCGTCAACTTCCGCGACCGCGCACCGGAGCCCGGACTGCCCGGTGACCTCCCGACGGTGACCCAACGCGTCGACCTGCCCGACGACCTCTGGACGGTGCTGCGGGCGTATGCGTTGCCGGTGCAACGCGGTGAGCGCTACCCGGCCACCCACGAGCAGGTGGCGCGAACGGTGCACTGGACGAAGACGACGGTCCGCCGACGACTCGAACGGATCTACGACGAGTTCTATCTCCGGCGCATGGAACTGCCCGATGTGCTCGACATGCGCATCCAGGTCGTCGAGGCGGCGATGAGCCACGGACTCATCCCTCGAGACCTCGGCGACAACGGCGACGCGGCGTCGAGCTGAACCGGGCGACAGCGAGCGGGGGACGGAACGTGGACGAGCGGTTGTGGACGGGCCCGGCGGATGCGCCGCGGCGATATCAGGTCGACTCGTCGGGAGGTGGGCCGCTCCACGAGCCCGGTGGCGGTGTCGAGGGCCGGGTCTACCGCGCCGTGATCGTCGATCCCGGGGCGCCCGACGACGGCGACGAGGTCGCGCTCAAACTGCTGCTCGAGCGTCGCCCCGAGGAGCTCGCCGAGATCGACGAGCGTCTCCGGCTCCTGACCGAGGTCGACGGAGCCGACCTCATGGCAGTGCGCGGCACCTTCGTCGGCACAGCGCTCACCGACGAGGAGCACCCCGATCCCGCCGATTTCGACGTCTGCTACGTCGTGTCGGACTGGATCGAGGGCGCGCCGCTCGGGCAGGCGGCGGAGGGACAGGACCAACGGTGGATCCTCGGGGTGCTCGCCGGCATCGCCCGATCGGTCGATCATCTGCACCGGACCACCGGCCCCGACGCCCCCGATGGCATGGTGCACCGCGACGTGAAGCCGTCGAACATCCGGGTGCGGGCCGACGGCTCGCCGGTGCTGGTCGACTACGGCCTCACGCGGGCCGTGACCGAGGATGCGTCGGTCGTCGGCACACCCGGCTGGCTCGCGCCCGAGGTCGCCGCCGGGAGCCCCGGTGGCCAGGCAGCCGACGTGTACGGGGTCGGTGCCATCGGCCACGACCTCCTGGTCGGCGCACCACCGCGCCGCGACGGGGTGCCCGCTGCGGCACGACG
>CALMLJ010000642.1 GCA_937868025.1 uncultured Acidimicrobiaceae bacterium | reverse complement strand
GGTGCGATGGGCGGCTCGCAGGCGAGGGCGCTGTGTCCGCAGGTGGTGGTCGTCCCACCGCGTTTCTCGGCGTACGTCGAGGCGAGCCGGGCCGTGTTCTCCGTCTTCGAGCGGACGACGCCCTTCGTCGAGGGCATTTCGATCGACGAGGCCTTCCTCGACGTGGGTGGGCTCCGGCGGGTGTCGGGCACACCGGTCGAGATCGCAGTCCGTCTGCGCCGGCAGGTGCGGGACGAGGTCGGGCTCTCGATCACGGTGGGCGTCGCGTCCACGAAGTTCCTGGCCAAGGTGGCGAGCGCCGTCGGCAAGCCCGACGGGCTCCTCGTGGTGCCGAACGGGGGCGAGCTCGACTTCCTCCACCCGCTCCCCGTCGAGCGCCTGTGGGGTGTCGGTCCCAAGACGGCGGAGAAGCTGCACGAGCGGGGGATCACGACCGTGGCCCAGGTGGCGCGCATCCCGGAATCGGCGCTGGTCGCCATGCTCGGTGGTCACGCCGGGCGGCATCTCCACGCGCTCGCCCACAACCGGGACCACCGGTCGGTTCAGACGGGCCGTCGGCGGCGGTCGATCGGCTCGCAGCGTGCCCTCGGTCGCTCCAATCCTTCGCTCGGCGAGCTCGACACCACGCTCGTGGGTCTGGTCGATCGGGTGACCCGCCGTCTGCGTGACGCCGACCGGCTGGCCCGGACCGTGGTGCTTCGGCTCCGGTTCTCCGACTTCACGCGGGCGACGCGCTCGCACACCCTCGCCGAGTCGACGTCGCACACCGACACGATCCTCGAGGCGCTCCGGGCCCTGCTGGCGGACGCCGGGCCGATGATCGCGGAGCGGGGGATCACGTTGCTCGGGGTCGCTCTCGCCAATCTCGACGACGGCGACGTCACGCAGCTGGAGCTGCCCTTCGGCCGGCGCAGCGGCAACGCGCTCGACGACGTCCTCGACGATGTGCGGGAACGGTTCGGTGGTGACGCCCTCGGACGGGCGGTGATGCTGGGCCGCGATCAGGGCTGGAGCATGCCCACGCTGCCCGAGTGAACGGGTGTGGCCGCCAGTTCGACGTCGACGACGGGTTGTTCAACCAAGTGGTTGACAATGCACGAGGACCCGTCGTACCTTGTTCAACCAAGAGGTTGAACAAGGAGCTCGACGATGTCGGCAGACCCACTCTCGAAGGTGTTCTCGGCCCTGGCCGACCCGATCCGCCGCGACCTGGTGGCGCGGTTGGCCGACGGCGATGCCACCGTCAACGAGTTGGCAGCGCCGTACGACGTCTCGCTCCAAGCCGTGTCCAAGCACCTCAAGGTGCTCGAGGATGCGGGCCTCGTCACCAAGGGCCGGGAGGCGCAACGCCGACCCGTCCACCTCGAGGCGGAGGTCTTCGATCTCATGACCAAATGGATCGAGCGCTACCGGCGTCAGGCCGAAGCGCGGTACCGCCGCCTCGACGACGTGCTGGCGACCATGCCCGACGACGTTCGACCCGAACCACCACCCACACGCCAGAACCCGACCGGAGGACCATCATGACCACCAGCCCGAACGAGACCCAGATCTTCGTCGATCCCGACGTGCCCCTCGTGCGCATCACCCGCGAGTTCGACGCCGCGATCGGCAAGGTGTTCCGAGCCCACACCGAGCCGAAGTTGTTCGCGGCGTGGATCGGTCCCGAACAGCGCGGCGCCACCATCGACCACTTCGACTGCCGCTCGGGCGGCTCGTACCGCTACGTGATCTCGAGCGAGGGCTTCGAAGCCGGCTTCAACGGAACGTTCCACGAGGTTCGGCCGAACGAGCTCATCGTGCAGACGTTCACCTTCGAGGGTGTGCCCGACGGCGTGGCGCTCGAGAAGCTGCGCTTCGAGGATCTCGGTGACGGCCGGACGCGACTGACGGCGACGTCGCTGGTCGACTCGTTCGAGGACCGCGACGCGTTCGTGGCGAGCGGCATGGAATCGGGCGTGGTCGAGGGCTACCGCAAGCTCGACGCGTTGCTCACCGACCTCGACGGCTGACCCACTGCGGGGGAGCGCCCTCGCCGTTCCCGGGGCACCGACGTCGGGCATCGGCCAGGATGGGCCGATGCCCGACGCTGCCGTTGTCTTCGACCCCTTCGAGCCCGGCTTCGACGCCTGGCCCTACGACCAGTACGGCCGGCTGCGGACCGAGGATCCGGTCCACTGGTCAGAGCTGTTGTGCGGTTGGGTCGTGACCCGATTCGACGACGTGACCCGCATCCTCCGGGACCGGACGATGTCGAGTGACCTCAACGAGGCGAAGCCGTCGGCGGTGGTCGACCTCCTCCGTGAGCGTTCCCGTCTCCACGAGGGCGCCACGACGATCGTGTTGCTCGACGACCCCGAGCACGCCCGCGTGCGCCGCCTGGTGCAGGCCCCGTTCACGGTGCGGGCCGTCGAGCGCCTGCGAGCGACGATCGTCGAGCGCGTCGACGCCGCGGTGACCGAGGTGGCCGGCCGCGGATCGATGGAGTTGATCGGCGACCTCGCCTACCCGCTCCCCGTCGCGGTGTTCTGCGAGATGTTGGGCATTCCCGTCGAGGCCGGGCCGCAGTTCCGGGAGTGGACGGCTGCGGTGGCACGCAGTCTCGACCTGGTCATCTCCGAGGACGTGTACGACGAGTGCATGGTCCTCATCGCCGAGATGGAGGACTACCTGGCCGAGCAGGTGGAGCGGAAGCGGGCAGAGCCCGCCGACGACGTGCTGTCGGCGTTGATCGCGGCCGAGATCGACGGCGTGGGGCTGACCCCCGACGAGCTCGTCGCCCAGCTCGTTACGCTGTACGTCGCCGGCCACGAACCGACCACCGCGCTCGTTGGCAACGGCGTCGCGCACCTGCTCGACCACCCGGACCAGCTCGCCCGCTTGCAGGCCGACCCGTCACTCGTGCCGGGGGCGGTGCTGGAGCTGCTCCGGCTCGACGGTCCGAACCAGTTCGTCCGCAGGATCGCGCTCGAACCGTCGACCTTCGACGTACCCGGTGGCACCGTCACCGTCGAGCCCGGCGATGTCGTCTACGTCGGGGTCGGCGCCGCCAACCACGATCCGGCGCGCTGGGGCGACGACGCCGCCGAACTGCGCATCGATCGACCCGACGCTGCGAACCATCTGCAGTTCGGAGGAGGCGCCCACAGCTGCCTCGGCTCGCACCTCGCCCGCATGCAGGCCGAGGTCACGCTGGGAGCGTTGTTCGAGCGCCTCCCGAACCTCCGGTCCGGCGGACCCGTCGAGTGGTCCGGACGCATGACGCTCCGGAGTGTCGCCGCTGTCCCGCTGGAGTGGGACGCCTGATTCGACGGGGGCTTCGGCTGCGCCCCGGCTGTCAGGAGACGACGATGCCGCCGTCGCAGGTGATGACCTCGCCGACGGTGAACGCGCCGGCGCGGGACGCGAGGAAGATCGCGAGGCCGGCGATGTCCTCGGGGGTGCCGATGCGACCGCGTGGCATGGTGGCGCCGACCGCGTCCCAATCGGTGCCCTCGACGTCGCCGCCGGTACCGACGCCGGTGCTCAGCATCCACGTCGGGAACGGGCCGGGTGCGATGGCGTTCATGAGGATGTTCCGCTTCACCAGCTTCGAGGCGAGCTGGCGGGTGATTGAGTGCACCGCTGCTTTGGACGGCCCGTACGACACGGTGTCGAAGGCGGGGGTCCGGATACCGTCGATGGAGCCGATGTTGATGACGCGCGACGGGTCGTCGGAGGTCGCTCCGGCCTCGAGGAGCGGAAGCATCTGCTGGGTCAGGAAGAACAGGCCCTTCACGTTGGTGTCGAACACCTTGTCCCAGCCCACCTCGGGGAAGTCGTCGATCGACGCCCCCCACCCCACACCGGCGTTGTTGATGAGCACGTCGACCTGTGACTCGCGCTTGCTGAGTTCCGCCACGAGGGCGGCGATGCCGTCGAGCTCGGCGACGTTCGCCGGAATCGAGATGCACTCGGCGTCGTAGGTCTCCGACAGGCGGGCCGCGGTGGCGTCGCACGCCTCTGCCTTGCGGGCGGTGATGTAGACCTTCGCGCCGTTGGCCAGGAACCCGGCCGCCATCATCTCGCCGATGCCGCGCGACCCGCCGGTCACGAGGACCACCTTCCCGGCGACGGAGAACAGAGCGTTGGTGGTGAGGTTCGTCATGGGCGGGACTGTATTCGTAGTTAGCCTCCGGTGATGTCGAACGTTCGGATCGGGATCCTCGGCGCGGCGGCCATCGCTCCCGCTGCCCTCGTCAAGCCGGCGCGGGGCGTCGACCGAGCATCGGTCGTTGCGGTGGCGGCTCGTGATCGTGGGCGCGCCGACGCGTTCGCCGCCAAGTGGTCGATCCCTGCGGTGTTCGACGACTACGAGGCACTCGTCGGCGATCCCGACATCGACGCGATCTACAACCCGCTGCCGAACTCCCTCCATGCCGACTGGACCATTCGGGCGCTCCGGGCGGGCAAGCACGTGTTGTGCGAGAAGCCGCTGACGTCGAACGCCGACCAGGCCCGTGAGGTTGCGTCGGTCGCCGCCTCGTCGGGGCAGGTGCTGATGGAGGCGTTCCACTACCGGTACCACCCGATGATGCACCGGGCCGTCGAGGTGGTCCGGAGCGGTGAACTGGGTGAGTTGCGCCACGTCGAGTCGTGGATGCAGGTGCCGCTGTTCAAGCGGCGCGACATCCGGTTCGATCTCGCGCTCGGCGGTGGAGCGGTCATGGATCTGGGCTGCTACTCGATCCACCAGCTCCGCTCGATCACCGGTGAGGAGCCGTCGGTCGTCTCGGCGGTGGCGAAGGAACGGTCCGGCGACCCCGGCGTCGACCGCTGGACGCGGGCACAGCTCCGGTTCCCCGGCGGGGCCACGGGAACGTTCACCGTGTCCCTGTACGGGGCGCAGGCGCTCCGCATCGGGTTCCGGGCCACCGGGTCGAAGGGGGAGTTGCGGGTGTTCAACCCGGCAGGTCCGCACCTCGCGCACCGCTTCACCGTGCGGCTGGCCGACGGCACCACGCGGCGCGAGACCTTTCCGAAGGTGCCGACGTACCGCTACCAGCTCGAGGCGTTCTGCGACTCGGTGCTCGACGGTGCGCCGGTCCTGACCGGCCCGACCGATTCGGTGGCCAACATGGAGGTCATCGACGCGGTGTACGCCGCTGCCGGATTGCCCCTGCGGCCCTGAGTCGGCGCTTCAGGCCCAGGCCGACAGGACGCCGGTGACCGAGGCACCGAGGCTCGGCAGGTGGTACCCACCCTCCTGCACCACCGCCGTCGGCAGGCCGAGTGCGGCGATCCGCCGACCGATGCTCGTGAACGTCGCGGTCGGCAGGTCGAACCGCCCGATGGGATCGTGTTGGTGTGTGTCGGTGCCGAGCGACACGACCAGGGCGTCGGCGCCGAACGCGGTGATGGCGCGGGAGGCGGCATCGAGGGCGTCGAGGTAATGGGCCTCGTCGCACCGGTCGGGGAGTGGCAAGTTCAGGTTCGAGCCGTCGGCGCCCGGTCCGCCCCGCTCGTCGGCGAAGCCGGCGTAGTAGGGGTAGTCGACGTCGGGATCGATGTGGAGCGATGCGTAGAGCACGTCGGCCCGATCCCAGAAGATGTCCTGGGTGCCGTTGCCATGGTGGAGGTCGACGTCGAGCACGGCGACGCGCCGGCCCGTCGTGGTGAGCTGGTGCGCCGTGATCGCGGCGTTGTTGAGGTAGCAGAAGCCGCCGAATCTCGATCGGCCGGCGTGGTGGCCCGGCGGTCGGCAGAACGCGTACGCCACCGGTGCCCCGCCGGCGATGTCGTCGGCGGCGTGGGCGGCGGCGCGTGCCGCTCCGACCACTGCGGCCCACGTCGACGCGAAGATCGGAGCGGAGGTGTCGGCGCACCACCGGCCGAGCTGGGCCCACGGCGAGGTCGACCGCTCCAGCGACGGATCGTCGGTTCTACCGAAGGTCTCGGCGATGACGACGCGTTCGCCGCCATCGGTGTCGTCGACGGGCCACTGCTCCTCGGCAGCGATGCGGTCGAAGGCGGTGCGGAGGAACTCCACCATCGCCGGGTCGTGGACCTCCAGCGCTGCCGGCGGCACCACATCGGCGTCGATGGTGCCAGCGAGGTCGACGATGGTGCCGAACCCGGCGGCATCGACGGCATCGAGCACGGCGGGGCCTCGGGCCGCGACCTCGCTGTAGTAGTTCGCGGTCCCGCCCGCGGGCTGGGGGAGCCGGCGCGGATCGTGGTGGACATGATCGGAGGACCAGTACGTCCGCATTGCCGGAGGCTACCCACCCACATGAGCCGTGGGCGCCGGAACCGCCCCGGGAGATGCCGTGCCGTCAGCTTCGACCGATGGCGACGACCCACGGGCCGAGGAACTCGTTCGCCACCACGTCGGTCGACTGCGGCGTGAGGTGGACGCCGTCGGTGCGGAGGTCGGGCGAGAACTCGCCACCGGGGAAGTACCGCATCCAGCCGGCGAGATCGAGCACGTGGACCCCCGGCATGCCTCCGACCGCAGCGTTCAGTACCTGGTTGTAGCGATCCGATCGACCGGCGCCCGCCTCGGCGTAGGGCGGCCGTCCCATGAACTGGTCGGGTTGGTAGCGCGGGTTCCAGCGGGGGGCGCTGGTCCACACCACCTTCGCACCGGTCGTGCCGAGCAGCCGCGAGAGGTGCTGGAACTCGAGCGCGAGGTACCAGTCGTACGCAGGCTCACCGATGCGGGTCCACCGACCGCTTCCGGGGAGCAGCCGGTCGGCGACGTCCCACATGCCGCCGGCCAACAGCACGACGTCGGGCCGGAACTCGGCGGACACGGTCGCCAGGCGCTCGTCCTGGGAGCGGCACTCCGGCAGCCAGTCGCGGTCGAGACCGATGCCGTTGTTGCGGCCGCCCCGGCCGAACGGGCACCCGATGACGGCGCTGTTGCGGACCTCGATCTGCCCCGACGACTCGCCGTAGTGGGTGAGGCCGAGACCCACCGACAGACCGAACGAGTCCCCGACCACCATGACGCGGAGCGGTGCCTGCCCGGCTCGGAGAGGAGCGGGATCGGGTGCCGACGGCGGCGGCCCGCACGCGGTGGCGACGAGGCAGGCGCCGGCGATGATCGCCGCGACGCGTCGTCGGATCGGACCGGTCGCCATGGCCGTCAGGGTAGGACGTGGTTGGCGACGGAACGGCTCGCGCCGGTCAGTAGGTGCCCTTGATGACGAAGTACGAACCGCGGATGGTGCCGGCCAGCTTCGACTTCTGGCGGGCGAACTTGAACTTGGACTCGAGCTCCTCGGGGACGTCCATGCCGTCGGAGAGCTTGAACCCGACGGCGCGCTTCCCGCCGTCGGCGATGGCGTACATCACGTTGATCGCGAGGCCGCTCTCGTAGAAGACGTAGGCCCAGCGGGTGCCGTCGACCTCGAACTCCGACGCTTCGAGCACCGGCGAACCGATCTCGATGTCGCGCTCGTCCTTCAGGATGCGATGGACGTACGCGATGGTCTTCTTCGCCTTCGAGGCGGGCTCGGTGACGAAGGTGTGGTCGAACTTGTTCTTGAAGTAGCGGGCTTCGTTGGCCCG
>CALMLJ010000641.1 GCA_937868025.1 uncultured Acidimicrobiaceae bacterium | reverse complement strand
TCCCGTGCTCGTTCATGAGGATGCCGGTGATCAGGAGCCCCGACATGGCGAAGAACACGTCGACGCCGACGAATCCGCCGGGAAAGGCATCGGGCCAGAAGTGGAACAAGACCACGGCGATCACCGCGACCGCGCGGACGCCATCGAGCGCCGGCAGGTAGTGCCACCGCCGCTGGCGGGCCTCCCCGGGGGCGCCGTCGAGCGGGCCCGCGACGATGATCGGACTGTCGTCGGTCTCGGTCACGCAGTGGCTCTCGTCGTTTCGGTGCTCACTCGACGCTCATTCGACGATGTCCACGTCGTACCCGGAGGAACGGAACGCCTGCAGCACCTCGCGCCGGTGGTCGTCGTCGCGGGTCTCGACCACCACCAGGATCTCGACGGAGTTCACGGGCAGGCGCGTTCCCGATCGGTGGTGGGCGACGTCGAGGACGTTGAGCGACATGTCGGCGAGCTGGGCGGTCAACGCGGCCAACGAACCGGGCCGGTCGGCGGTCACGAACCGGAGCCGGAGATAACGACCGAGCGCTCCGAGACCGTGCTCGATGCACTTGCCCAACAGGAGCGGGTCGACGTTGCCACCGCCGAGCACAAGCGCGGTGGGACCGAGGTCGGGCCCGATCCGACCGGTCATCGCCGCGGCGAGCGACGCCGCTCCCGCCGGTTCGACGACGGCCTTCGACCGTTCCAGGAGCAACAGCATCGACGTCGTGATCTCGTCGTCGCTGACGGTCACGACGTCGTCGACGAAGGCCGCGACGTGTTCGAGCGTGAGCTCGGTCGGCGATTTGAGCGCGATGCCGTCGGCGATCGTCGTGGGAACGACCGAGCGGGGTGCGCCGGCCGCCAGCGACTCGATCATCGAGCCGGCGCCCGCCGCTGCGACCCCGACGACGTGTACGTCGGGCCGGCTCAACTTCACGGCCGCCGCAATGCCACCACAGAGCCCGCCGCCGCCGATCGCGACCACAACCGTGGCAAGACCTGGCACCTCCTCGAGCAGCTCGAGGCCGATCGTGCCCTGCCCCGCCAGGATGTCGGGATGATCGAACGGCGGCACGAACACTGCGCCGTGCTCGGCGGCGAAGACCTTCGCAGTGACGATGCAGTCGTCGACGGTGGCCCCGCCGAGGACCACCTCGGCGCCGTACGACCGGGTGGCGCTGATCTTGGGGATCGACGCCGACACCGGCATGTAGATGGTGGCCCGGTGCCCCAGAAGGTGCGCAGCGAGGGCAACACCTTGGGCGTGGTTACCAGCCGAACCGGCCACGACGTGGGTGCCGGCCGGAAGGCGGGACAACCGGTGGTACGCGCCACGGATCTTGAATGAACCCGTTCGCTGGCGGTACTCGGGCTTGAGCCACACCTCACGCCCCAGGCGCCGTGTGAGCGAGTGCGACGCCGCCGCCGTCGTCGCCCGGACCACCGGGGCGATCGAGACGCGAGCCTGCTCGATCTCGTCGAGGGTCAACAGCGTCATCGGTCGTACAACTCGTTGATGCGCTCGGCCAGCCGGACATCGCGCCCGGTGACGGCACCGGCGTCGTGGCTCCAGAGCTCGATCGTCACCTCGTTGTAGACGTTCGACCAGTTGGGGTGATGATCGAGCCGCTCCGCGACGAGCGCGACCGACGACATGAACCCGAACGCAGCGACGAAGTCGTCGAAGCGGAACACCCGGCGGAACCGGTCGTCGACCAGCTCCCATCCCGACGGTGTCTCCACGTGCTCCACGCCTCCATTCTGGCCGGTAGGTTTGCATCCCATGGCCCATGTTCGATCGGCGATGCTCTGCGACTTCGCCCAGGTCCGCGAGGGCCTCCTGTTCGTCTCGTCCGGCGGCATCACCCGCGTCGCCGCCCCAGCTCTCGGCGCACCCGTCTCCATCTCGGTCGCCGGCGAGCTCGAGGTCCTGTCCTACGAGGCCGGCACCACCCACGAGATCACCTTCAAGGTGTCGGCGGTCGAGACCTCGACCGTCGTGTGGGAGGCGGCGCTGTCCATCGCGACCAGTGCCGACCCCGGCGGCCTGTTCCCCGGAGAGAGTCTGCACGTGCCCTTCGCTCTCCCCGTCGGGCCGTTCCCGGCGACGGCGTTCGGCCCGCACGACCTCAAGGTCAGCATCGACAATGCCGAGACCGAGCTGCTCACCTTCTACGTGCTGCAACTCGTCAACGGCACCGGCGGGCCCGACGGCGACGACGGACCGTCCTGACCGGCCCAGCGGTCGCGTCAGTCCCCGAGGCTCCAGCGGACGTCGACGGTCACGGTCGTCTCGATCTCCCCTGCCTGTATCGGTGTGCTCGCGGCGTCGTCGGCCATCTTGACCCGCACCATCGGACCGAATCCCGCCGACCCCGACGTCTCGTTGATCGAGACCACCGGACCGAGCGTCCTGCCCGAGAGCCGCGCAAGCTGCTCGGCCTTGGCTCGGGCGTCGGCGAACGCGAGATCTCGCGCCGCAATCTTCGCTCCGGCGTCGTCGCCGAGTCCGAACGAGATGCCCTGCACGACGGCATCGTCGCCACCCGCCGCGACCGCGGCGTCGAGGATCGTTCCCGCGTCCGCCGGGGTACGGACCGTCGCGACGACGGTATTGGTGACCCGGAACCCATCGGGTCGGGGCGCCGCGTCGGGGAGGTAGGCGAACTCCTGGGTGAGGGCATAGTCCCGCGTCTGCAGGTCGGAGTCGGCAATGCCTGCCGCCTTCAACGCTTCGAGCACACGGGTTGCCGCGGCGGCTGCGTCTGTCATCGCGGCGGGGGCCTGGCCTCGCTTGACGGAAACGCCAAGCGAAATCGACGCGATGTCGGGTGTCCCCGCGACGGCACCCTGTCCGCTCACGACAATGCCGGGCTCAGCGGTCGGGGACGGATCGGTCACGGCGCGAGAGTCTGTCAGAGCAGCGGGTCGGCGAAGGGATCGGCAAACGGATCCTCGACCGCCGCTGCCGACGGCTCGGGCTCGTCGCCGCCGGCCGCCTCGACCCACGTTGCGTAACCGCTCTCCTCGAGCGACTCGGCCAGCTCGGGGCCACCCGACTCGAGGATGCGACCCTTCGCAAAGATGTGCACCACGTCGGCGTGGAGCTTCTCGAGCAACCGGTTGTAGTGGGTCACGGCGATGACGCCCAGACCCCATTCCGACGTCGCCTCCTCGACACGCTGGGAGACCTGCGCGAGGGCGTCGACGTCGAGCCCGGAGTCGATCTCATCGAGAATCGCGAACTTCGGGCGGAGCAGCGCGAGCTGGACCGTCTCGTTTCGTTTCTTCTCACCGCCGGAGAAGTCGACGTTGAGCGAGCGGCCGACGAGCGCCGGGTCGAGGCCGACGCGAGCCGCCTCGGCGCGCAGGTCGGCGTCGAGGTCGGCGCCACTGCCGCCGGCGGCAACCAACGACTCGCGCAGGACCGATTGGATCGACACCCCGGGCACCTCGGTCGGGTACTGCATTCCGAGGAACAACCCGGCCTGGGCGCGCTCGTGGGGAGCGAGACCGATGAGGTCGACGCCGTCCAGGGTCACCGACCCGCCGGTCACCGTGTAGCCCGGGCGGCCCATCAGCACGTGGGAGAGGGTCGACTTGCCGGAGCCGTTGGGGCCCATGATCGCGTGGACCTCGCCGCTGCGGACCGTGAGGTTCACGCCGGTCAGGATCGGACGGCCGGCGACCTCGGCCCGGAGGTCGGTGACGACGAGCTCACTCATGACTGGGCCTCCGGGATGACGACGGACACGTCACCGTCGGAAACGACGACGTCGTAGACGGGGACGGGACGGGTGGCCGGGAGCGACGACGGCTCCCCGGTCTCGAGGTGGAACCCCGACCCGTGCTTCGGGCACTCGAGGACGAGATCGTCGGGGTCGACCTCGCCGAGTGCCAAGGAGATGTCCTGGTGACTGCAGCGATCGCCGATGACATAGACCGTCGATCCCAACCGGATGACGGCGAGCTCACGATCGCCGACGTCGAACCGTCGGACGCCACCGTCGACGAGTTCGTCGAGTGAACACAACCGGTGTTCACCCGGCTCGGCCGGCGGGCAGGCCGCGGAGCGGGCTTCGGCGGCTGCCACCTCGGGACGGCTGGGGCGACCGTAGGTGGGTGCGTCGCCTTCGAAGTGGGGGGTGCGGTCGCTCATCGGCCCGTTCCCAGCTTCTCGGCGATGAGCGGGCGAACGAGCTCGACGACCGGCGCGACGCTGATGGTGTCGAGCACCTCCTCGAAGAACCCGTTGACCACGAGCCGCTCGGCCGCTTCGGGGGGCACACCACGACTCTCGAGGTAGAAGCGCTGGTCCTCGTCGATCGGACCGACGGCGGTGGCGTGGCTGCAGCGGA
>CALMLJ010000640.1 GCA_937868025.1 uncultured Acidimicrobiaceae bacterium | reverse complement strand
GCGGAAGCAGGGCGAGCAGTGCATATCGACGCGGTGACGTCATGAGGGGTCTCCAGATGGTGGTGCCGCTGGGCGCGGACGAACGGATGGCGAGCTGGGCCTACCGACCGTTCGGTGGAGCCCGACCCGGAGCCGGACCCGTCGCGCGCAGCGGCGTGGCGGCGAACCCGACGGTCGGCACCGCTCGATCGGCCGACGGTGCGTCGTCGACCGATTCGCTCGCGAGCTCGTCACCGGACCGGGGAGCGCGCGCTGCGAGGACCGTCACCGCCGCTCGGTGACCGACCACCGACTCGAGTTCGGACCCGGCGGCTTGATCGGCGGGAGCACCGGCGGGGAGTGCCCCGCCGACCAACGCCCCGACGCCCCACACCGCGAGGAGGGCGACGACGAGCAACCGGCCGGAACGCCACCGACCTCCACGCGTCATGCTGCCCACCGGCCGCACAGTAGGTGAGCTTAACTTCGCATGCCAAGCGCCCCGAACGAGTCGCGGCCGCGGACTCGATGTTCGCGCTGAAGCGGTGCCGGGCGAGGATGTCGTTCTATCGTGTTCGGAGGCCTTGGGCGGGAGGCTATGGGGCGAGCGGAGAGCAACGACATGCGGCGGATGATCGGCACCGGACTCGGACTGTTGTTGAGCGCGTCGATCGTGGTGTCGTGCGGTCCCGACGTACCCGCGGTGGACACCGGCGCCGAACAGCTCGTCGACGGATACGCCAACGTCCTCGTCACGACCGGCGACGGCGCGAAGCTGCTCTCGGTCGAACCTCGGGTACCGATCGCCAACGGTCCCGGCGCGGCAGCGGTGGTGGTCGACATCGACCGGTCCGCCCGCTACCAGTCGATGGCCGGCGTCGGCGCGGCCATGACCGACTCGTCAGCGTGGGTGCTCTCGACCCGGTTGAACGACGTGACCCGGACCCAGGTGATCAACGACCTCTTCGGCCGGCGCGGCGCCAACCTCAGCGTGGTGCGGGTGCCGCTCTCGTCGACCGACTTCTCGCTCGACGACTTCACCTACGACGACATCGAGCTGCCGGGCGAGGATCCCGACCTCACCGCGTTCTCGCTCGCCCGTGAGGAACAGCAGCGCTTCCCGCTCCTCCGCGCCGCCCTGGCCGTCAACCCCGATCTCGCCCTCATCGGCTCGGCGTGGACAGCGCCGGGCTGGATGAAGTCCGGCGCCTCGGCCGACCGCTTGGGCGTCGTCGGCGGCACGCTCGCCGACGGCATGACCGAGGTGTACTCGCGGTACCTGCGGCGGGTCGTCGACGGGTACGCCGACGCCGGGGTCCCGCTCGCGCTCCTCACGGTCCAGAACGAGCCGGCCCACGAGACCGACAACTACGCGGGCATGGTCCTGTCGCCCGAGCAGGAGGCCGACCTCGCGATCGAACTCGCCGACGGGCTCCAAACCGACGGGTCGTCGACCGAGCTGCTCGTCCACGACCACAACTGGAACGGCGCACCCCGCGCCCTCGACGTGCTGGCACGCGTCGCCGGCACTCCACGGATCGCCGGGTCGGCGTTCCACTGCTACTCGGGCAACCCGTCGGCGCAGTCGACGGTGCACAACGCGTACCCCGACCTCGACATCCACTTCACCGAGTGCACCGGCACCGAGTCGAGCGGCACCTTCGAGTCCAACCTCCTGTGGAACGCCCGCGTGCTCCTCGTCGACTCGGTGCGCAACTGGTCCCGGTCGGTCGTGCTCTGGAACCTCGCGCTCGACGAACGGAGCGGACCCCGCGTCGGAGGCTGCCGCAATTGTCGCGGAGTCCTGACCATCCATCCCGACGGGCACGTCACCCGCAACGAGGAGTTCTACGCGCTCGCGCAGTTCGGGCGAGGCGTCGACGTCGGGGCGACCCGGATCGGCTCGTCCTCGGCCACCGGCGGGGTCCACAACGTCGTGTTCGAGAATCCCGACGGCTCGACCGTCGCGTTCCTCGTCTCGACCGCGAGCCAGCCGGTCGACGTCGCGGTGACCGACGGCGATCGGTCGGTCGCGGTGACGCTCCCGGCACGATCGGTCGTCACCCTTCGCTGGGCCTGATCTCCGGCGCTCGCTCTCCCGGTTGGGAACTCGGGAGGGACCTTGTCCTCTGCCCGCCACGCCACCGCGGGCGTACGGTCGAATCAGGTTCCCTCGACCCTCAAGGAGTCGCCATGAAGGCCATCGTTTACCACGGTCCCGGCCACAAGGCGTGGGAGGATGTGCCCGACCCCGTCGTCATCGACGACACCGACGCCATCATCCGCGTCGACGCGGTCACGATCTGCGGCACCGACCTGCACATCCTCAAGGGCGACGTCCCCGCCGTGACCGACGGTCGCATCCTCGGTCACGAAGCCGTGGGCACCGTCGAGACGGTGGGCGCCGGTGTGAAGAACGTCAAGGTCGGCGATCGTGTCCTCGTGTCGTGCATCACCGCGTGCGGTGCGTGCCAGTACTGCCGCGAGGGCAGCTACAGCCAATGCCTCGGCGGCGGCGGGTGGATCCTCGGGCACAAGATCGACGGGACGCAGGCCGAGAAGGTCCGCGTGCCGTTCGCCGACACGTCGACCTACCCGATCCCCGACGGGGTGACCGACGAGCAGATCCTGATGCTGGCCGACATCCTCCCGACGGGCTACGAGGTGGGCGTCCTGAACGGCCAGGTTCGACCCGGGGACGTGGTCGCGGTCGTCGGGGCCGGGCCCATCGGGCTCTCCGCGATCATGGGTTCGAAGCTGTTCAGCCCGAGCCGCATCATCGCGATCGACTTGGCCGACACCCGACTCGACGCTGCCAAGCAGTTCGGCGCCGACGTCGTGATCAACAACAGCCACACCGACGCAGTGGCCGAGGTCATGGCGATGACCGACGGGCTCGGCGCCGACGTCGCGATCGAGGCCGTCGGAGTGCCGGCGACCTTCGAGTTGGCCACGAGGCTTGCTCGGCCGGGCGGGCACATCGCCAACATCGGTGTGCACGGTGAACCGGCGACGCTCCACCTCGAGGATCTCTGGATCCGCAACGTCACCATCACGACCGGCCTCGTCGACACCTCCTCCACCCCGACCCTGCTGCGACTCGCGCAGGGCCACCAGATGGAGGTGGACCGGTTCATCACGCACCACTTCACCCTCGACCAGTTCGACGAGGCCTACGACGTGTTCTCCCGGGCCGCCGACACGGGGGCACTCAAGGTGGTCCTGACCCGGTCCTGAGGTGCGATACCGGTCAGCGCCGGGCGGGGGGTCACGGTTGGCGCCGGCGGGGCGTTGTCGGACTGATCCTTCTCCGTCCCGGCAGTCGACCCGGCTCCGAGAACGGCGCGCTCCGACGAGTTCGGCGCCGCCCATCCGTTACTGTCCGACCCGGCGCTCAGGACCCGGGAGGACGGATGCCAGCATTTCCGAGAGAAGAACTCGAAGCGATGGTCGAGAAGTGGCTCGACGTCAACCGACAGGCGGAGGCGTCGGGCGACTGGCGGGTGATGGCCGAGTGCTACGCCGAGGACGCGACCTACGGGTGGAACTACGGCCCCGAGGTCAACTTCATGGCGGTCGGTCGCGACCAGATCCGTGACTGGGCGATCGGCCTGGAGATGGACGGCCTCGACGGCTGGACCTACCCCTACGAGACCGTGGTCATCGACGAGAAGATCGGCCAGGTCATCGGCCTCTGGCGGCAGGTCGCCGACGCCAAGCGTCCCGACGGGTCGTCCTACGAGATCGCCGGCATCGGCGGCAGCTGGTTCAAGTACGCCGGCAACATGGAGTGGGCCTGGCAGCGTGATTGGTTCGACCTCGGCAACGCCGGTTCGCTCTTCATGGAGATGATGTCGGCCGACGTCCTGTCGGAGGGCATGACGTCGCGGATGCACCGTGCCCTCGGCAAGCAGCCGGGGCACTACCCGGTGAACCAGACCGCGGCACCGCTGTGGCCCGAGGACCGTAAGGAGTAAAGGGTCTGGGATTCCCCCGTCGACTTCGCGTCGACCGACCTGACCGACCCGCGCGCTACGAGAGGGCGCCGTCGTCGGGGCGGGGCGGGACAGGGCGGGATGGGTGGGAGCGGTACGCTTGGGACGTTCGGCACTGGTGTGGCGCCGGCACGGGGCGCACGGTCGAGTCAGGCCCGCGCCCGGGTCGCCCGACCATCGGAGCCGCCATGAACTCGCAGCCAGAACCCGCCAACACCGCCGGTGACATCATGCGGGACGTGGTGGCAGGGCTCGTCGGCGCCTACCTCGTCACGGCCGCCATCTGTCTCCTGGCCCTGGGCGCCGACATGAAGGTGGTGCTCGTCGGCTCGCTGCTTCCGGCGCTCTTCGCCGGCCCCTTCGTCGGCATCCTGCTCTCGCTGCGTCGATTCATGGCCGACCACGCGGTCGAATCCGCTGCAGCGTGGGACCTGGCCACCGTGCACCCGTTGCCCGAGCCCGATCGTTCCTCACCGACAACAACGGCTGCCTGAGCGCAACGGTGACCCAGGAGTCGACGCACCACCCCTCGGGTCCTCTGCTGCTCGCCGTGGCGCTGGCGATGGTCGCCGGGTTCGTCGACGCCCACATCTACCTCGCGGTGTCACCGATCTTCGTGGCGAACATGAGCGGCAACCTCGTCCACATCGGCATGCTCGTCGGAGACGGCAACTGGTGGCAGGCGGTCGGCGCCGCAGCGGCGGTCGTGGCCTTCGCCACCGGGGTCATCGTCTCGATCGTCGAGCACGACCGCCGGCTGCGACGGTGGGGACACCTGCGGCCCGAGGTGCTCCTCGCGGTCGAGTCGGTGCTGCTCGTGGCGGTTGCGGTGCTCCGGAGTCGGCACGGCGTCGGCTTCCATCCCCGGCTCACCGGGTCGGCGATACCGATCGTGGTGGTCGCCGCCGCGGCGATGGGCGTCCAGGCGGCGACCCTTCGCCGTGTGGGCGACGTCGCGGTCTCGACGACCTACGGGACCGGGGCGATCGTGCGCATCGGCGAGAAGGTGGCGCTCGCCGGGCGGCGCGCCGGCCGGTCCTCGGTGCATCGACGACGGGTCACCGTGCTGGTGCTGGCCACGGTGCTGGTCAGCTACGTCGCCGGCGCGGCGGTCGCAGCGGCGCTCGGTTCCTCGAAGTGGCTGCTGTTCCTGCCGGCGGGTGTGCTGGTGGTGTCGACGGCGGTCGTGGCCGCGGGATCGCCGACGACGGTGTCAGGGGACGGCAGTGCCGTACCCTGAGCGCGTGCCGACCGACCGTTCCGACGTGCCCTCCACCGAGGCCGCGACCCACGTCGTCAGGCTCATCGGGGTGTACGACGCCGACGGCTCGCTCCGGGGTGAACTCACCTACTGGGTCGGTGCCCGCCTCGGGCGGGCGCACTGCTCGCTCTGCGACATCACCCACGGGCTCGTCCGCGAACGATCCGAGTGGCGGACGTGCCGCGACGGCCTCCCCGTGCCGTTCGACGCGTACCACCGCGACGACCAACCGCCCGAGGTCCGTGCCGCGACGGGCGACGTTGCTCCCGGAGTCGTCGCCGAGACCACCGACGGCATCGTGCACCTCCTGATGCCGGCCGATCTCGACGCGTGCGCGGGGTCGGTCGATCGCCTCGTCGAGGCCCTCGACGAGGCGATCCGGCGCGAGCGCCTGACCTGGCCGTCGCGCTGACGCCGAGGGCGTCAGCGCCGGTCGCCGGCGTCTCGTTCGGCCCGGAGCCGACCGATCTCGTCCTCGAGCTCGAGCACCCGGCCCACCCCGGCCAGGTTCAGCCCGTCGGCCAGGAGTTCGGCGATCCGCCGCAGCCGACCGAGGTCGTGGTCGCTGTAGCGACGGGTGCCGCCGGCGGATCGGGCCGGGGTCACGAGGCCCCGTCGCTCGTAGAGGCGAATGTTCTGCTCGCCGTTGCCGACCAGCTCGGCCGCGACCGAGATCCCGTAGAGACCCCTCGTCGGATCGTCTTCGCCGTTGGCCATGGAACCGCTCCGAACTGGTTGCAACCTGTCGCCGATTTGAATATCCTAAATCTATGGCAGTCGCAACAGATAAGCAATGAGTGACTGTCGATTCATCCCAACGTCACGTCAGGAGGCAACGAACCATGTTGATGCGCACCGATCCGTTCCGTGATCTCGACCGGCTCACCCAGCAGCTCCTGGGCACCGCGGCACGTCCCGCCGCCATGGCGATGGATGCGTGGCGCGACGGTGACGAGTTCGTCATCGAGCTGGACATTCCGGGGGTGAGCGCCGACTCGATCGACATCGACGTCGAGCGCAACGTGCTCACGGTCCGCGCCGAGCGTCCCCAACCCGAGGGGCATCGCGACTACGTCGCCGCCGAGCGACCTCGCGGTGTGTTCAGTCGGCAGATCGTTCTCGGCGACACACTCGACACCGATCGGGTCCGTGCCGGCTACGACGCCGGGGTCCTCGTGTTGCGGGTGCCCATCTCCGAGCGCGCCAAGCCCCGCAAGATCAGCATCGCCACGGCCCCGGTCGAACCGTCGGCGCTCGACGCGTCGAGTGCCGAACGCATGTCGATCGAGCAACCGACGCCGGCTGCATGATCGCGCCGGTCCGGCCGCACCACCGGCCGGACCAACCGAGTCGTCGCTCGTAATCGGAGGGCCCATTCGTTGGGCCCTCCGTCCGCGTTCAGCGCCGGACGATCCACGACCTGGTCGGCTGGCGACCAGGTGCATCCGAATCGACGGGTCCGAACGAAGGACCGGGGTACCACTGTTCCGCCCATCCGGTGCTGGCCGCTCGAGCGTCGACTTCGGTTTGGGAATTGACCCGTTCGGGGAGGAAACTGCGTCGTGTTCTTGGCTCTCCGCGAGATTCGAAGATCAAAGGTCCGCTTCGGTCTCCTGATCGCCGCCGTTGCGCTGTTGGCGTTCCTGATCCTGTTCCAATCGGCGATCCAGAACTCCCTGATCCGGCAGTTCGTCGGCGGCGTGCGTCACCAGACCGCGCCCGTGCTCGTGTTCAACGTCGACGGGCGCCGGTTTCCCCAGAGCAGCTCCGTGAGCCCCGAACTCGAGGAGAAAGTGCGGGCGACCGAGGGCATCGGTGGGATCGCCGCCATCTACCAGGGGACGTTCCCGATCGAGGCCGGTGGTGACACCCAGGCGACCTCGGTGCTCGGCTACTCCGACCCCGACCTCGGCGGCCCCGGCCCGCTGCTCGAAGGCCGTCTCCCCGAGGCCCCCGGCGAGGTCGTCGCCAACGCCGGCAACGAAGAGGACGGCTTCGGCATCGGGTCCACCGTGACGGTGCAACCAGCCGGGATCGATCTCGAGGTCGTCGGGCTCGCCGACGACGTCGGCATCAACGTGCTGCCGACCGTCTTCACGACGGCGGACACGTACCTCACCGTCCTGCAGACGCGGAATCCGGCCGCGACGTTGGACGTGCCCAATGTGCTGGGCGTGTCGCCCGCCAGTGGCACGACGGTCGCCGAGCTCACCACGCGGCTCAACCGTGCCGACGAATCGATCGACGCGCTGTCGCGCGTCGACGCCGCCGAACTCAACCCCGGCATCGAGTCGATCAAGCAGTCGTTCACGGTGATCCTCGTCCTCTTCGGACTCGTGGTCCCACTCGTGTGCGGGCTGTTCTTCCTGATCCTCACCTTCCAGAAGGCCAGTTCCCTCGTGCTGCTCCGGGCCCTCGGAGCTCCGGCCCGTCGCCTGGTGGAGGCGCTCCTCGTTCAGGTGTCGCTCGTGCTCGGCGTCGGGCTCGGCATCGCGGTCGGCGGGTTCGCCCTGCTGACACGAGGAAAGACGGGCAGCCTCCGGCTCCGGTTCGAGCCGACGAACGTGGGGTTCTGGGTGACGACCCTCGTGGTGCTCGGGGTGGTGTCGGCCGTCGCGTCCATCCGCCGGGTCCTCGCGATCGACCCGAACCAGGCAACCGGCGGGGGAGGTGCGGGCCGATGAAACTCGCATGGCGCGAATTGCGGCGTCGTCCCGGCCGCTTCGCTGCGGCCACGGCGATCCTCTTCCTGCTCGGCTCGCTGCTGCTCCTGCTGAGCGGCCTCGTCGAGGGGCTGAACGCCAACAACGACGGTCTGCTGCGCTCCCAGAGCGCCGACCTCATCGTGTTCTCGGCGACCTCGGAGGAGTCGATCCCCCAGAGCCTCGTCCCCGCCGACACCGTCGCGGCGATCGCTGCGACCGACGGTGTCACAGCGACCGGTTCGCTCGGCCTGGTGCAGCTCGGCGGCCGGCTGCCCGACGCGGCACCCCGTGACCTCATCGACGTCGTCGTCGTCGGCTACGACCGTCCGTTCGCCGGCCTGCCGGACTCGATGCCCGACGGTGATGCCTGGGTCGATTCGACCCTTCGCGACCGCGGTGTGCGGGTCGGCACCGTGATCGAGGTGGGTGCCGCCCGGACCCCGCTTCGGGTCGCGGGCTTCGCCGACGACGTCGGCTTCCAGACCCAGCCGACGATGCTCGTGTCGTCGGCGTCGCTCCGTGAGGTCGTCGCGGCCAACAAGCCCGACGCTGTGCTCCCCGAGGGTGCCACCCAGGTCGTGGTCGTCGACACCTCGACACCCGCAGCGACCGCACGTGCCATCGACGAAGCGACGGGGTCCACGTCGACGGTGACCCGGGCGGCCGCCGCCGACGCGATCCCCGACACGGGGGGCGGCGTGCTCCAGCAGATCATCGGTCTGACCGTGGTCATCGCTGCCGCCGTGGTCGCTCTGTTCTTCGCACTGCTCACCGGCGAGCGGGTCGGCCTGTACGGCGTGCTCAAGGCGATCGGCGCCCGCAACCGCTCGATCTTCGCGGCGGTGATCACCCAGGCCGTCGTCCTGTCGTTGATCGCCGGCGTCATCGCCAGCGTGGTCGCGATCGTGTTCGAGGCGGCCCTGCCCGCCGACAGCATCCCCTTCACCCTGACCCCCGCACGGGTCGGAACCTCCCTCGCTCTGCTCCTCCTCGCGTCGGTGCTCGGCGCATCGTTCTCGCTCCGACGCGTGCTCCGTATCGATCCAGCCTCAGCCATCGGGACCTCGACATGACCGACCACCCCGCCCTCCACCTCGACGACGTCACGAAGACCTATCAGGTCGGTGACGACGAGATCATTGCGCTCGCCGACATCGACCTGACGGTCGGGTCCGACGAGATCGTCGCCCTCATCGGCCCGTCCGGTTCGGGCAAGACGACGTTGTGTTCCATTGCCGGCGGCATCCTCGCTCCGACGTCGGGCGAGGTCACGGTCGCGGGCACGAGCATCAGCGGGTACTCCGACCGCCAACTCACCGAGTTCCGCCAGAGCAACATCGGCTTCGTGTTCCAGTCGGTGAACCTGATCCCGTTCCTGACCGCTCGTGAGAACCTCCTCGTCGTCGACGAGCTCGGCCGACGGACCGGCCAGGCGGCCCGTGACCGGGCCGACACTCTGCTCGAGGAGCTGGGCCTGACCGATCGGCGCAACAACCTCCCCGAGCAGCTGTCGGGTGGCCAGCGTCAGCGGGTCGCGATCGGCCGAGCGCTGATGAACGAACCCACGCTGGTGCTGTTCGACGAACCGACGAGCGCGCTCGACTCCAAGCTCGGCGAGCAGGTGATGGAGCTCATCCAGAACGAGATGAAGTCGCGGGGCACGGCGGCGATCATCGTGACCCACGACGATCGCATCACCCACTACGCCGACCGCACGGTCCACATCCGCGACGGTCGTCTCGACGGCTGAATCACGCCGTCGCGAAGATTCGTGCATCCGGACCGGCGGGTCCGAACGAAGTACGGGCAATCCATCTCCCAAGGAGCTTTGCCATGCGTATTTCTCGTGCCCTCGCCGTTCTGACCCTCCCGGTCGCGTTGCTCGCCGCCGGCTGCTCGGATGACTCCGACACCGCCGACGACACCACGACCACCGAGGCACCGGCGACGACCGAGGCACCCGACACCACCGAGGCTCCGGCCACGACCGAGGCGCCCGAGGCGTCGGGGACGATCGTCGACATCGCCGCCGGCAACCCGGACTTCTCGACCCTCGTCGACCTCGTGGGCAAGGCCGGCCTCGCCGAGGCGTTGAGCGGTGAGGGCCCCTTCACCGTGTTCGCCCCGACCAACGAGGCCTTCGCCAAGGTCGATGCTGCGACGCTCGAGGCGCTCGCCGCCGACCCGACCGGAGCCCTCGCCGACGTGCTGAAGCTCCACGTCGTGAGCGGCAAGATCATGGCCGCTGACGCCGTGGCCGCGGCCGGCACCTCCATCGAGACCCTCGGTGGCGGCAAGCTCAAGGTCGAGGTCAACGGTGGCGAGGTCACCGTTGGTGGCGCCAAGGTCGTGACGACCGACATCGTTGCCTCCAACGGTGTGATCCACGTCCTCGACTCGGTGATCACCGCCGCCAACGGCTGATGACGACCGGGGCCATCGGGCCCCGAACGTACCGGCATCGACGGGCCCGGGTCGGATTCGACCCGGGCCCGTCCGCGTCATCGGTCACGTGCGGGCAAGGTGGCGTGGGCACGGAGCGTGAGGCCGGGCGTGGGTTCGTCAGCCCTCGTCGAGGTCGGTAGTCGCCGGTCCGAACACGAACATCGCATCGAGGACCCGCTCGGGGTCGTCGCTCCAGTCGAGACGGGCCACCTGTCGGCGGGACCGTCGACCGAGCCGGAGGCGGAAGAACTCGAAATGATCGGTTCGGAGCCGGAGGCCCTCGGCGGTGTCGGGGTTGTGCTCGTCACCGAAGTCGACGAGCACGTCACCGGGAATCCCGCCGGTGAGCAACCGTGCGAGCAGGGCGATGTCGGGGTGGTCACGGTGGGCACGCGAACCGAGGGCGGTGCGGAGGTCGTGTTCGTGGGACACCACGTCGATGAGGGCGGGCCACGTCGATCGGTCGGTGATGGCGGACTCGAAGGGCGGAGCGATGGCGGACCAGGTGCGCAGGAGTTCTCGGGGGTCATCGTCACGATGACGGTCGACCTCTGCGGCCGTCTGGACCGGGTCGGGAGGCCCGCTGAGCCGGCCGGCGGCGGCGTCCTCGATCACGCCGACGAGATGGGCGAGGACGTCGCGGACCCGCCAACCGGTGCAGGCGTCGACGGGGGTGTCCCATGCCGAGTCGTTCACGGGCTCGAGCAGGGCGGTGATCCGCAGGCGCGCGTCCCGGTAGCGGTCGCCGACGCCGGGCTCACCGACGTCGTGGGTTCCCGTGTTCGGTTCCATCTCCACCATCATCTCGCACCGGCTCCTCCGAGCGGGTCGCTGCCCCACGCTCGGTGCAGCGCACCCAGATCGAGCAGCCGCGTGCCGTCAGCTCGGCCCGAAGCCCCCGCCCGCCGCGGACTGATCGGGGA
>CALMLJ010000639.1 GCA_937868025.1 uncultured Acidimicrobiaceae bacterium | reverse complement strand
CTGGACACATGTCCAGTTCGGCGCCCGCCCCCAGCTCGACGGCCAGTTCGACCGGCAGTCCGGCCGCTGGTCCGGTGCTGTCGGCGCGTCAGCTCGACACGGTCAACAAGCTCGTCGACGCCGCCGTCGAAGAGGTGCGGGCCGTCGGCTTCGGCGGACTCACGATCCGCAACGTGGCAGCACGCGCCGGCGTTGCGCCCGCCACCGCCTACACCTACTTCGGTTCGAAGGAACACCTCGTCAGCGAGGTGTTCTGGCGCCGCCTCAAGGCGTTGCCGCACGCTCCGGTCGACGGCCGCGTCGCGCCACCCAAGCGCGTCGGCGCGATGCTGCGCGACGTCGCGATGCTCGTGGGCAACGAGCCCGAGCTGTCCGCGGCGTGCACGATCGCGCTGCTGGTCGACGAGCCCGCCGTGAAGCGGCTGCGCGATCGCATCGGCGGCAACATCCACCAGCGCCTCGTCGAGGCGCTCGGCGACGACGACCCCGAGATCATCGGGGCGCTCGAGCTCGCCTACTCCGGCGCGATGCTGCAGACCGGCACCGGCCATCTGTCCTACGACGACCTCGGCGACCGCCTCGCCGGGGCCGCCAACCTCATCCTGGGAGGCCGCCGATGAGCGCGAGCACCGGGGCTGCGCACTACAGCCCCTACGACTACGAGGTCCACGAGGATCCGTACCCGTTCTATGCGCGGCTGCGGACCGAGGCGCCGCTGTACCGCAATGAGGAGCTCGGCTTCTGGGCGCTGTCGCGCCACGCCGATGTGTCGGCCGGCTTCCGTGACAATGCGAGGTTCTCGTCGGCGGAGGGCGTGTCGCTCGACAAGCTGGCGTCTGGCCCGCACGCCCACAAGACCATGTCGTTCCTCGCGATGGATCCGCCGCGGCACACCCGCATGCGGTCACTCGTGGCCCGAGGCTTCACGCCCCGCCGCGTCGTCGAGCTCGAGCCTCGCATCCGCGAGATCGCCCGGGAGTACCTCGACCGGGCGAAGGACCTCGACGAGTTCGACATCATCGGCGACTTCGCCGGCAAGCTCCCGATGGACGTCATCAGCGAGATGATGGGCGTTCCCGTCGCCGACCGCGACGAGGTGCGACGCCTCGCCGATCTGCTCGTGCACCGCGAAGAAGGCGTCGAGGACGTCCCGCCCGCCGGCATCGAAGCGGCCATCACGCTGTTCGGGTACTACACCGACATGATCGCCCAGCGGCGCCGGCAGCCCACCGACGACCTCACGTCGGCGCTGCTCGTGGCCGAGATCGACGGCGATCGACTCGACGACGAGGACATCGTGGCGTTCCTCTTCCTGATGGTCGTTGCCGGCAACGAGACGACGACCAAGTTGCTCGGCCATTGCCTCTACTGGGCCTGGGCCAACCCGGCCGAACGCGAGAAGGTGTGGTCGGGTTCGCACACCATCGAGCAATGGATCGAGGAGACGCTGCGCTACGACACGTCGTCGCAGCTCCTCGCCCGCACCACGCTGGTCGATGTCGAGCTGCACGGCGGGATGATCCCCAAGGGTGACCGCGTCGTGTTCCTCGTCGGATCGGCCAACCGCGATCCCGAGGTGTTCGTTGACCCCGACCGCTACGACATCGGGCGCGACACGACCCAGCTCGTGTCGTTCGGTCTCGGCCGCCACTTCTGCATGGGCGCCTCGCTGGCGCGGCTCGAGGCGAAGGTCGCGCTCGAGGAGTTCATCGCCCGGTTCGCCGGATACGAGATCGACGGCGAGCGTTCGAGGCGGGTGCACTCCACGAATGTCCGAGGCTTCGCCACCCTCCCGACCACGCTGGCGGTCCGCTGATGGCGAACGAGTTCCCCTCCCACCCCGATCGGCGCCCCGCCATCGTCACCGGAGCGTCGTCGGGCATCGGCGCGGCGACTGCGACCGCACTGTCGGCCGCCGGCTTCCCGGTGGTCCTCGCTGCTCGCCGTGTCGACCGGCTCGAGGAGTTGGCCAAGGTCATCCGCGCCAACGACGGCGAGGTCGCGGTCGTCCGCCTCGACGTGACCGACGACGAGTCGGTCGGCGCCGCGTTCGCAGCGGCGCAGCAGGCGATGGGCGACATCGAGATCGTGGTGTCCAACGCCGGTGACATGGTTCCGGCCCCCGCCGAGTCAGCCGACACCGCCACGTTCCTCCGACAGCTCGACACCAACCTCGTCGGGGCGCACCGTCTGGTCATCGAAGGCTTGGCGCCGATGATCGCCCGACGCCGCGGCGACATCGTCCTCGTCACCTCGCAGAACGCGGCCACGCCCCGACCCCTCGTCGCGGCGTACAACTCCTCGAAAGCCGGCCTCGAGTCGTTCGGACGGACCCTCCAGATGGAGCTCGAAGGCACCGGTGTGCGGGCCTCGATCGTTCGTCCCGGGCCGACGTTCACCGAGATGGGCTGGAGCTGGGCGCCCGACCTGATCGACCGTTGCCTCAAGGACTGGAAGCGCTGGGGACTCCTCCGCCACCACCAGTACCTCCCGGCCGAGTCCATCGCCGCTGCCGTCGTCAACGTGGTGGCCGCCCCGCGTGGCACCCACCTCTCGCTCGTCGAAGTGAATCCCGAAGCCCCGATCCGCGAGGCCGCCTCGCCCGAGTCGGGTCACGAATCAGGAGAGTCAGCATGACCGTCACTGATGCCACCACCGCCCTGCCCACCCCGCCACTGGTGTCCGGTGTCGGCGAGGACGGCAGCCATCTCGAGGAGCTCCGCACCGACCCCATCGGCCTCATGGAACGCGTCCGCGCCGAGTGCGGCGACGTCGGGAGCTTCCTCCTCGCCAATCGCCCCGTCGCGCTGTTGTCGGGCGCCGAGGCCAACGAGGCCTACTTCCGTGCACCCGAGGAAGAACTCGACCAGGCCGAGGCGTACCCCTTCATGAAACCCGTCTTCGGGGAGGGTGTGGTCTTCGACGCGTCGGCGGAGCGACGGCGCGAGATGATGCACAACCAGGCATTGCGCGACAAGTTCATGCGCGGCCATGCCGAGAAGATCGCCGCCGAGATCGACCGGATGGTCGAGCGGTTCGGCGACCGTGGCGAGTTCGAGATGCTCGATTGGTTCGCCGAGCTGACCATCTACACGTCCACGACGTGTCTCATCGGCCCCAAGTTCCGTGAGGACCTGACGGCGGAGTTCGCCGAGCTGTTCCACGACCTCGAGAAGGGCACCGACGCGCTCGCCTTCGTCGACCCCTACCTCGACATCCCGTCGTTCCACCGCCGCGACGCCGCCCGCGCCGAACTGGTCGAGCTCATCGACGCGATCCTCCAGAAGCGTCTCGGCCAGCCGGCTCCGGAGGGCGACGATCGCGATCTCGTCGACGTGTTGCTGTCGCTCCGCAACGAGGACGGCTCGCTGATGTTCAGCGCCGATTACGTGACGGGCATGTTCATCTCGATGATGTTCGCCGGGCATCACACCACCTCGACGACGCTGTCGTGGACGCTCGTCGAGCTGCTCCGCAACCCCGAGGCGATGGCCGCGGTGGTCGAGGAACTGGACGAGCTGTACTCCGACGGCCGCTCGGCGTCCTACCAGGCGCTGCGCGAGATGCCCCGAACCGAGGCCGCCATCAAGGAGGCGCTGCGGCTCCATCCGCCGCTGATCCTGCTGCTCCGTGTCGCCAAGGTGCCGTTCGAGGTGTGCGGTCACGTCGTGCCGGAGGGCTGGCTCGTCGGCGCGACCCCCGCGGTGTCGAACCGGATCGACTCGGTGTTCCCCGACGCCGACCGGTACGACCCCACCCGCTACCTCGACGATCGCCACGAGGATCTCGACAACCCGTGGAACTGGATCCCGTTCGGGGCCGGTCGCCACCGGTGCGTGGGGGCCCAGTTCGCGATGATGCAGCTCAAGGTCATCCTGTCGGTGCTCCTCAAGGACTGGACGTTCGAGCTGGGCCAGCCGGCCGACAGCTACGTCAACGACCACTCGAAGATGGTGGTGCAGATGAACCGGCCGACCACGGTGAAGTACCACCGCCGCACGGCCGCGGAAGGTGCCCGCTGATGGGCCTGCGCATCGAGCTCGACGAGGTGTTGTGCCAGGGTCACGGCGTCTGCGAGGGCGAGGCACCCGACGTGTTCTCGCTGTCGAAGAAGGGGGAGTTGACCATCCTCCAACCCAATCCCGACGAGTCGCTGCGGCCCCAGGTCGAGGCCGCCGTGAAGTACTGCCCGACCCATGCCCTGCTGATCTTCGCCGACGACTCCGTCGCCGGACCCGACAAGGAGAAGTGATCCAAATATGCCCGCATTCCCGCGATCCGAACTCGAGGAGATGGTGGAGCGTTGGCTCCAGGTCAATCGCGAGGCCGAGGCCAAGGGCGACTGGACCGACATGATCGCCATGTACACGCCCGACGCCACGTACGGCTGGAACTACGGGCCCAACGAGGACTTCATGACGGTCGGGCGGGACGAGATCCGCGACGTCGCCCTCGGTCTCGAGATGGGTGGCCTCGACGGGTGGGAGTACCCGTACCAGAAGGTGCTGATCGACGATCAGCAGGGTGAGGTGCTCGGCTTCTGGAAGCAGATCGCGACGACACCGCGTCCCGATGGCGGCACCTACGAGGTCGCCGGGTTCGGTGGGAGCTGGTTCCGCTACGCCGGCAACTTCCAGTGGAGCTGGCAGCGCGACTTCTTCGACGTCGGCAACGCGACGGCCCTCTTCATCCAGATGTTCCGCGACGACACCCTGTCGGACGGCATGAAGCGTCGGCTCGACGTCGCCAGCTCGGGCGCACCGCAGCCGTGCCGCTACCCCGTGGGCCAGGCGCCCGTCGGGCTGTGGGACTGAGAGAGGACTGAGATGGCACTCCCAGGTACACCCGGCAGCGACGCGTGGGGCGCGGCCGAAGCGCTCCTCCTGATCGACGGCAAGCTGGTGCCCGCGTCCGGCGGCGCCACCTACGAGAACATCAACCCGGCGACCGGCAAGGTCGTCGGCGTGGCGCCCGACGCGTCGCTCGACGACATCGAGCTCGCCATGGCAGCCGCCCGCCGAGCCTTCGACGAGACCGACTGGTCGACCGACGTCGAGTTCCGGGTGCGCTGCATCCGTCAGCTCCAGGCGGCGTTCCAGGAGCACGCCGACGAGATCCGCGAGCTGACCGTCGCTGAGGTCGGCTGTCCCGTCTCGCTCACCTACGGCGCCCAGCTCGACGTGCCCGTCGAGGGCCTCGGCTTCGCTGCCGACACGGCCGAGGGCTACGCGTGGGAGACCGACATGGGCGAGGCGGCCCCGTTCGGCATGAAGTCGCACCGCACGATCCGCCGCGAGCCGATCGGCGTGGTCGCGGCGATCACCCCGTGGAACTTCCCCCACCAGATCAACCTCGCCAAGGTCGGTCCGGCGCTCGCCGCCGGCTGCACCGTTGTGCTCAAGGCCGCGCCCGCAACGCCGTGGTCGGCCACGGTGCTCGGCCGTCTCGTCGCCGAGCACACCGACATTCCTGCCGGTGTGCTCAACGTGATCACGTCGCAGCAGAACGCCATCGGCGAGGTGCTGTGCACCGATCCCCGGATCGATCTCGTGTCGTTCACGGGGTCGACCGCGACCGGCCGCCGGATCATGGCGGCGGCCGCCGACACCCTCAAGAAGACGTTCCTCGAGCTGGGCGGCAAGTCGGCGTACATCGTCCTGGACGACGCCGATCCCGCCACGGCAGCGATCGGTGCGGCGTTCCAGATCATGGCGCACGCCGGTCAGGGCTGCGCGATCACGACCCGCATGGTGGTCCCTCGGGCGATGCACGACGAGATCGTCGATCAGGTCGTCGGCATGATCGGCGGTATCGGGTGGGGCGACCCGACCGACGCCGGCAACTTCATGGGGCCGCTCGTGAGCAAGGCCCAGCAGGATCGGGTGCTCGGCTACATCAACACCGCGGTCGACGAAGGCGCCACGATCGTCACCGGCGGCAAGGCCGGCGAGCTCGAGGGCGACCTCGCCGGTGGCTTCTTCGTGGAGCCGACGGTGCTGACGGGTGTCGACCAGAACTCCACGATTGCGCAGGAAGAGGTGTTCGGCCCGGTGCTCGCCGTCATTCCCCACGACGGGGACGACGACGCGGTCGCCATCGCCAACAACTCGGCCTTCGGCCTGTCCGGTGCGGTCGTCGGCGGCGACATTGCTCGGGCGCGGGCCGTGGCCAACCGTGTGCGCACCGGCACGATCGCCGTGAACGGCGGCATCTTCTACAGCCCCGACATGCCCTTCGGCGGCTACAAGCAGAGCGGCATCGGCCGCGAGATGGGTGTCGCCGGGTTCGAGGAGTACCTCGAGATCAAGTCGATCGCCGAGGGCATCTGATGGCGGTCGCCGGGTTCATCGGCCTGGGCAACATCGGCGGGCCGATGGCACGGAGGTTGCTCGCCAACCCCGACGGCCTCGTCGTGTTCGACGTTCGCCCCGAGTCGTACGAGAAGCTGGTCGCCAAGGGTGCGACCGCCGCCGCCGACGTGGCCGACGTCGCCCGCTCCGCCGACGTGATCTCGGTGGTCGTGCGCGACGACGACCAGGTGCGCGACGTCACGACCGAGCTCCTCGCCGCGTCGCGGCCGGGCCTGGTCATCGCCATCCACTCGACGATCAAGGCGACAACGGCGATCGCCCTCGCCGAGGTCGCCGAGCCACTCGGGGTCCACATCGTGGACGCCCCGATCTCCGGCGGTGCCATGGGCGCCCACGCCGGCACCCTCGCCGTGATGGTCGGTGGCGAGGCGGACGCGGTCGAGCTGTGCCGCCCCGTGTTCGGCCACTTCGCCTCCCTCGTCAGCCACCTCGGGCCGGTCGGCTCCGGCACCCGCGCCAAGCTGGCGCGCAACCTCCTGCACTTCGTGGCGTTCACGGCCGTCGGTGAGGCCCAGCGCCTGGCCGAGGCGGCCGGCATCCCGGTCGCCGAGCTGGGCAAGATCGTGCGGCACAGCGACTCGGTGACGGGCGGGCCGGGAGCGATCATGTTGCGCGACTCGGCCGGTCCACTCGCACCCGGCGACGACTGGTACCCCGTGATGGAGAACGTGGCGTCGCTCGGCGCCAAGGACCTGCAGCAGGCGCTCGAGCTCGCCGCCGAGCTCGGGGTGGACACCCCCCTCGCGTCGATGGCGCTGCAACGACTGGCGCTCGAGCTCGGGCTGCCCGAAGGGAGCGGAACATGACCGACCTGCCCGAGATGTCCGAGGCGCGAGCCAAGGGCCTCGAGAAGATGACCGAGGTCTACGGCTGGGAGGTGAGTGACGGACCTGGTGACTTCTTCGGGTACACCGTCGACCACCTGTTCGCGGAGATCTGGAACCGACCCGGTCTCTCCAACCGCGACCGGCGACTCCTCCTCGTCGGCCTGTGCATCGGATCGGGCCAAGAGGATGTGCTCGACATCCAGATCCCCGCAGCCATGGGCAACGGGGAGCTCGACGACGAGCAGCTCCGGGAGATCGTGATCTTCATGGCGCACTACGCCGGGTGGCCCCGCGCCGCTCGGCTGAACAATCAGGTGGAGGCCATCATCGGCCGCCGCAACAAGGCTGCAGCGAAGGCCGCTGCCGCCGCGACAGAAAGCGACTGATCAATGGGTGAGTTGGACGGCGGCAAGTTCGACGGCAAGGTGTCGATCGTCACGGGTGCTGGGCAGGGCATCGGCGAGGGGTACGCGCACGCGCTGGCCCGTGAGGGTGCGTCGGTCGTCGTGGCCGACATCAACGACGAGAACGCGGCGAACGTCGTCGCGGCGATCGAGGCCGAGGGCGGCACGGCACTGGCCGTGCACGTCGACGTGTCCGATCCCGACAGCTGCATCGCCATGGCGGCGGCCACCGTCGAACGGTTCGGTCGCATCGATCACCTCGTCAACAACGCGGCGATCTACCACTCGATGGAGATCAACGGACTGCTGCGGATCGACCTCGACTACTACCGCAAGTTCATGGACGTGAACATGAACGGGGCGATCTACGCCACCCGTGCCGTCTGGCGCGAGCTGCGCAAGCAGGAGGGCGCGGCGGTCGTGAACCAGTCGTCGACGGCGGCCTGGATGGCGGCGGGCTTCTACGGTGTCGCGAAGGCGGCGCTCAACTCGATCACGATCAACCTGGCGGCCGAGATGGCCTCGATGGGGATCCGCGTCAACGCGATCGCCCCCGGCCCGACCAACACCGAGGCCACGCAGCTGATCAGCGGCGGCGAGGAGAACTTCGGTGTCCTCCTCGGCGACGTGATGCTCAAGCGCCCGGGCACGCCCGAGGACATGGCCAACATGCTGATCTTCCTGCTGTCCGACGACAGCTCGTGGATCACCGGCCAGATCTTCGCCGTCGACGGCGGCCAGTCGAAGCGCATCTGAGGTCCGGGGGCCCCAGCCGACCGTTCTGGCAATCCAGGCTCAGCCGGGCACATCCGCCCGGCTGAGCCTGGATCGCGCCGTGCCTCGTGAGTGCTGCGCTCCGGGCTAGCTTCGGAGTCGGGCGGCGATCGGCGCCCGACTCAGGGGGAGTGAACATGCGGAAGTCCGCTGCAGCGTTGCTCGTTGCGTTCGTGATCGTCGTCGGCTCGTCGTGCGCGAACGACGCGTCGTCGGCCGAATCCAAGGCCGACACCACTACAACGGCCCCGGTCGCCGAGACCAAGCCGGCCGAGGTGGCCGACGCCGGGCCGGAGTGGCGCAAGGTCGCGACCACGCCGAACTGCGAGTGCAGCGACGGGTCGGAGTTCCACTTCTGGGTGCACCGTGGCACGAGCGAGCGCGTCGTCTTCTACCTGGAGGGTGGCGGAGCGTGCTTCTCCGCTGAGACCTGTGGGCCGAACACCCCCTCCTATACCCGCAACCTCCAGAAGGACACTGGCGACAGCCCGGCGGACTCCGGCATCTTCGACCTCGCCAACGACAAGAACCCGTTCAAGGACGACTCGATCGTGTTCGTCCCGTACTGCACGGGCGACCTGCACCTCGGGAACGCGACCCACGACTACGGCGGGGGAGTCGTCGTCGAGCACAACGGGGCGTCCAACGGCGGCACGGCGCTCACTGCGACCGCGGCCCTGTTCCCCGATGCTGCCGAGGTCGTCGTCGCCGGGAGCAGTGCCGGTTCCGCGCCGACGCCGGTGTACGCCGGGCTGGCGCAAGACCTGTTCCCCGACGCCAAGGTCACCTCGATCGCCGACGCGTCGGGCGCCTACCCCGGAACCGAGGCCATCACGCTCGCCGTGTCGGCCTTCTGGGGGACGAATGCGGCGTTGCCCCCGTGGCCCGAGACCGCGGGTGATCCGCAGGTCGCCTGGTCGTTGCCCGGGCTCTACGTGCAGACCACGAAGCACGCTCCCGAGGTCACGTTCGCCAAGATCGACACGGCCTACGACGAGACGCAGCAGTCGTTCGTGGAGCTCGCCGGGTTCCCCGGTGACGACCTCATGACGATGATCGACGACAACACCAAGCAGGCTGAGGACGGCGGGGCGAAGATCCACAGCTGGGTCGGCCCGGGTGAGGTCCACACGATTCTCGGTCGCCCGGAGCTCTACACGACCGAGGTCGAGGGCAACTCGTTGCTCGAGTGGATCACGGCGTTGGTGGACGGCGACGAGGTACCGACGGTCCACTGCACCGGCGACTGCGGCAAGCCCGCCTGAGCCAGTCAGTCACCCCACCGCCGGCCACGGTGAGTCCGGCAGGACCCACACGTGCTCGCGGCGGCCGCCGCTCTCGTCGAGGTCGATGGCGGTCAGGAAGAACTCGTCGAACTGGCTCGGGTACCAGATGCGCTCGTGCTTGTTGCGTAGCATCGGGCCGCTGACGGGTCGACGCACGAGCCGCGGGTCGATCTTCTTGGCGGCGGCCGCGAGTTCGGACTCCTCCAGGAGGACGGCGTAGGGCCGGTCCTCGTAGAACGCCACGGCGGTCCCAGCGTCCATCAGCCGTCGGGCCGCCTCGGCCACGAGTTGATGATCGACGTGGTCGCCGATGCCCAGCGGAGCGACGACCACGTCGTAGCCCGATACCCACTTCTGGACGAGTCCGGTCACCGAATCCAGGTCACCTGACTCCCCGGCGGCGAACGTCGGATCGAGGAAGCCCTCGCTCGACAGGTTGCCGGTCCGGAGGACGGCCTCTTCCAGGCCGCCGATGCGCACGCGGTACCTGAACCGCCACGCGTTGCGGGCCTCCTCGCCGAGCCGGATGGCCGAGGCGATCGGCCAGCGCCAGCGCTTCGGGTGGAACCAGATCGTCCAGTTCGACCGGCCGAACGGCACGGCGACGGTGACACGGTGCCGGGACAGCTCACCGTCGAGCATCGACTGGCCCAGACTGAGGGGCGCATCGTCGTAGTGCGGCGAGAGCACGAGAACCTTCACCGACCGGACACTACTGTCCCTCCCACCGACCACCCCGGGGGAGACACCGTGACCGACAGCAAACCGCCCTATCGAGTGATCCAGTGGGCGACGGGCACGGTGGGCATCCATGCGGTGCCGGCCATCGCCGCCCACCCCGACCTCGAGCTCGCCGGCCTGTGGGTGCACTCCGACTCCAAGGCCGGTCGCGACGCCGGTGAGATCTGTGGCGGCCCCGCCCTTGGCGTGATCGCCACCAACGATGCCGACGCGCTGCTCGACAGCAAGCCCGACGCCGTCTGTTACATGGCCAACTCCGACCTCCGTCCCGGCCAGGTCATCGAGGACATCGCCGCGATGTTGCGCCGCGGAATCAACGTCGTGAACACGTCGTACGTCCCGCTCCTGTTCCCGAAGGCGGCGGGCCCCGGCGTGTTCGAGCGGCTCGACGAGGCGGCGAAGGAGGGCGGCGCCAGCTTCTACACGTCGGGCATCGACCCGGGCTTCGGCAACGCCGGCATCACGGTGCACGCGCTCGCGCTCTGCAAGGAAGTCCGGACGGTCCGCATGATGGAGATCGTCAACTACGCGACGTGGGACAACCCCTTCACGATGTTCGAGATCATGGGCTTCGGGAAGTCCGATCCGAGCCAGTCCCTGCTCCTGTCACCGGGCAGTACCGCACTGGCGTGGGGACCGGTCATCGAGATGGTCGCGGCAGCGCTCGGCGTCGAGCTCGACGGCATCGAGGAGTGGCACGAGGTCATCCGGGCAGACGAGGACTTCGACATCGCGTCGGGCACTGTCGGCGCTGGCACGATCTCGGGCATGCGCTTCGAGATCCGCGGCATGGTCGGCGGCGAGGCGCGCATCGTGGTCGAGCACGTGACGCGGCTCCGGGACGAGGACGCCCCCGACTGGCCCCAGGGCGAGGGCTATCGCATCCAGATCACCGGTGA